>NZ_JBSFTP010000068.1:0-40479 GCF_053591315.1 Streptomyces sp. NPDC003042 | reverse complement strand
TGTGTTAAGCACGCCGCCAGCGTTCGTCCTGAGCCAGGATCAAACTCTCCATGAATGTTTACCCGTAATCGGGTGCACACATCACTTAGAGCGGGACAATCAGGTCGGAATAAGACCGATCGTCCACAACGTCCTCGCTGTGTAATTGCCTGCAAGCACCCCGAAACGGGGCCTCACAGGTCTTTTTCAAAGGAACCTCATCCACCGAAATGGACGGGGTATCAACTTCTGGCGTTGATTTTTGGCACGCTGTTGAGTTCTCAAGGAACGGACGCTTCCTTTGTACTCACCCTCGCGGGTTTTCCTCCGGGCTTTCGTTCTGTTCTGTTCTTGCGTTTCCGACTCTATCAGACTCTTTCGGGCCTGACTGCCAGTCAGCGGCTTCCCGCAAAGCGGGAGTTGTTACTGCGTCTTCCGGGCTGTTGGGCCCTTCCGACTCCCGAACTCTAGCGGATCTCCCAGCCGATCGATAATCGGCCTTCGGAAATGAATCCGGACATGCCGAATTCGTTCCCAGTGGGAGCGTGCTGAGTTGGGTGCCGCTACAAGGCGGCGGGATTCGTTGTCGTCAAAACCTTTCGGCTCTGGGGCAACTCGAAGAACCTTACGGACTCACCGAGCCTGTGTCAACTCGGGAGGTCAGCTCCGGGGTTGGAGGTCCTCGACGCGGTCCAGGAGCCGCGTGAGCATGTCCCCCAGTACTCCGCGTTCCGCGGTGGAGAGGTCCTGGAGGAGGTCCTCCTCGAAGACCGTCGCCGCGCGCATCGCGTCGAGCCACTTGCTGCGGCCCTCGTCCGTGAGCTCCACGATCACGCGGACCCGGTTGGACTCGTCCCGCTCGCGCGTAACCAGACCTTCCGCCGTCATGCGGTCGATCCGGTGGGTCATGGCCGCCGGCGTCAGGCCCAGCTGCTTCGCGAGCTCGCTCGGGCCCATTCGGTAGGGGGCTCCGGAGATGACAAGGGCCTTGAGGACCTCCCACTCCGCGTTGCTGATGCCCAGGGCCGCGGTCTGGCGCCCGTAGGCGACGTTCATCCGGCGGTTCAGCCGGCTCAGGGCCGAGACCACCTTCTCGACCTGGGGGTCGAGGTCCTGGAATTCGCGCTGGTAGACGGCGATCTGCTCGTCGAGGCTCGGCTCGTGGACGGGCGCGGCGCTGTCGGGGGTGTCAGCCATGCGCCGAAGTATCGCACGAACCCATTGGCGTCTAACTCCTTCGGTGTGTAGTGTTAAGGCTCGAAGTTTAGGTATGAAGTCTTCAGACTTCAGCTCTCAAAGGCAGGTGAGAAGTGACCAAGGTGATGGGCGCTGCGATGCGGCGGATCCAGGCCGGGAACGCGCTGACCGCGTTCGGCATCGGTTTCACGGTTCCGTTCCTCTACATCTACGTGGCGCAGGTGCGAGGTCTGGGCTCCATGGCCGCCACGAGTGCGTTCGTGGCGTTCGCCCTGGGCGCTCTCGTCGCGCTGCCCTTCACCGGTCGGGTCATCGACCGGCGAGGGCCCGTCCCCGTGGTCATGGGTGCCGCCGTCGCCGCCTCGGTCGGTGCGCTCGCGCTCGGGCTCTCCACCGGCATCGTGCCGATCCTGCTGTCCGCCCTGGCGCTCGGCGCCGGGCAGGCCGTCATGCAGCCGGCCCTCGCCACGATGATCGTGTGGTGCTCGACGCCGTCGACCCGTACGCGTTCCTTCGCCATGCAGTTCTTCATGCAGAACCTGGGCCTGGGCATCGGCGGTCTCATCGGCGGGCAGATCGTCGACGAGAACCGGCCCGGCAGCTTCACCCTGCTGTTCGGCATCGAGGCCGTGATGTTCCTGGTGCTGGCGGGGATCATCGCCTCCGTGCGGATGCCGCACGTGCCGAGCATCAAGGACGCCATGCCCAAGGATCCGTCCCGGGCGGGCGGCAGCGGCTGGAAGCGGTTGCTCCGGCACAAGGCCATGGTGCAGCTGTGCGTGATGGGCTTCGTGCTCTTCTTCGCCTGTTACGGACAGTTCGAGTCGGGGCTCGCCGCCTTCGGTACCGAGGCCGCCGGGATCTCTCCCTCCACCCTCGGGTTCGCGCTCGCCGCCAACACCGGCGCGATCGTGATCGCCCAGTTCGTGGTCCTGCGGCTCGTCGAGAAGCGCCGGCGGTCCCGCGTGATCGCGCTGGTCGGCCTGATCTGGACCGTGGCATGGGTCATCGCCGGGTTCTCGGGGCTGGGGCACGGCAGCGCGATGATGGCCGCCGCCGCGTTCATCACCACGTACGCGCTCTTCGGGATCGGCGAGGCCATGCTGTCGCCGACGCTGGCGCCGCTCGTCGCCGATCTGGCGCCGGAGGGCTCGGTCGGGCAGTACAACTCGGCCTTCGCGCTGGTCAAGCAGATGGCGCTGGCGCTCGGGCCGCTCGGAGTGCCGCTGGGTGCCGGGGTGCCGATGCTCTACATCGGGATCTTCGTGGTCGTGTCGCTCGGGATCGCCTGGCTGGCGCTGCGGCTCGGCAAACAGCTGAGCCCGGTGCAGGACAACCCCTCGCTGGCCAAGGCCGCGCCCACGCCGACGCCCGCGCCCGCCGTGGCGGTCCAGGTCGCGGAGCCCGTCGCCGCGTAGGAGAAGGTGCGAGGAGAACGCGAAGGCCCCGGTCCGGTGGATCGGGGCCTTTCGCGTGCCGTCATCTGTCCGGCAGGGCGAACTCGCACCAGACGGCCTTGCCGCCGCCCGGGGTGCGGCGGGTGCCCCAGGACGAGGCGATGGTGGCGACGATCGAGATGCCGCGGCCGGTCTCGTCGGCCGGTTCGGCGCGGCGGCGGCGCGGGAGGTGGTCGTCGCCGTCGGTGACCTCGACGATCAGCCGGCGGTCGGTGCGGCGCAGCCGCAGGCGCATGGGCGGGGTGCCGTGCTGGAGGGAGTTCGCGACGAGCTCGCTGGCCGCGAGGACGCCGAGGTCGCACAGTTCCACCGGGAAGCGCCAGGAGGTGAGGACGCCCTGGGCGAAGGCGCGGGCGCGCGGGGCGGCCTCGATGCCGCCGAGGAGTTCCAGGGCGGCGTTGTGGAAGAGCTCGGCGTCGGCGCCGGTGCGGGCGGGCTGCTGGAGGACCATCACGGCGACGTCGTCGTCGTGGTCGGCGTCAACGCCGAGCGCGCGCATCAGGCGGTCGCAGATGATCGCGGGGGTGCCTTGGGCGCCGGCGAGGGCGCGTTCGAGGGCGGCCACGCCTTCGTCGATGTCCTCGCCGCGGCGTTCGACCAGGCCGTCGGTGTAGAGGACGGCGGTGGAGCCGGGGCCGAGGGCGATGGTGCCCGAGGTGTGCAGCCAGCCTCCGGTGCCCAGGGGCGGACCGGTCGGGTCGGCGGCGCGGCGCACCGTGCCGTCCTCGTCGCGGACCAGGATCGGGAGGTGGCCGGCGGAGGCGTACGCGAGCAGGCCCTCGTTGGGGTCGTGGACGGCGTAGACGCAGGTGGCGATCTGGCTGGCGTCGATCTCGGCGGCGAGGCCGTCGAGGAGCTGGAGCACCTCGTGCGGGGGCAGGTCGAGGCGGGCGTACGCGCGGACGGCCGTGCGCAGCTGGCCCATGACGGCGGCGGCGCGGACCCCGCGGCCCATGACGTCGCCGATGACGAGGGCCGTGCGGCCGGCGCCGAGGGTGATGACGTCGTACCAGTCGCCGCCGACGGCCGCCTCGGTGCCGCCGGGCTGGTAGGTGGCGGCGACGCGGAGGTCGTCGGGCTGCTCCAGTTCCTGCGGCAGGAGGGAGCGCTGGAGGGTGACGGCGGCCTCGCGCTGGCGGCGCTCGCTGGCGCGCAGCCGGTCGACGGCCTCGGCGTGGTCGGTGACGTCGGCGAGGTGGACCAGGATCCCGGTGTCGTGGTGCTCCGGTTCGCCGTCGGTGGCGGTCTTGGGGAACTCGACGGGGGTGCAGGTGACGGTGTACGAGCTGCCGCCGCCGGGGGCGGTGCGGTTCTTGGCCGTACGGGGCTTGCCGCTGCGCTGGACCTGGTCGAGGAGCGGGAGGAGGCCGAGGTCGCCGAGTTCGGGGAGGGCGACGTGCGCGGGGGCGCCGGTGGTGCGGGCGCCGAAGCCGGCGGTGTAGGCGTCGTTGACGTAGGCGACGCGGTGCTCGGGGCCGTGGACGAGGGCGACGAGGGCCGGGAGCAGGCCGAGGACCTCCCGTGCGGAGAGCTCGTCGAGGGCGGGCACGGCGGCGAGGGGCGCCGTACCGGTGCCGCGGACGGTGGCGTCGGCGGGGCTGCCGTCCGGTGGCGTGACGGGGTGGGCGGCGGCGCCGCGGGCTGCCGGGACGGAGCCTTCACCCCGTTTGGCCTGGGTGGCGGCGTGTTCGTTCCGGGCGGCGGCGCGGCGCTGCGTTCCGGGAAACCGGGCGCTCCAGCGCGTGAAGTTCACTGCGTTCAAGCCTCGTGGTGTCGCAAGTGGTCGCTGTGTCGCTCGTGGTCGGTCGCTGGACGGTGTCACTCGGTACAGGTCCACGCACGTGCAGGTCAATCCGTACAAGTCACTCCGTACGGGGTCACTCTGCGCAGGTGTGAGCCCACCTATGGTCACACGTCCAGTGTGGCCGACCGCACTGACAACGTCAGCTCTGGCTGTCCTGCGGGGGGTTGGGGGCGGGGCGCGGTGTGGGGTCCTTCGGGCGTCCACCTGCGGCGAGTTCGAATTCCGCCCTGGGGTGCTCGAGGGAGCCCAGGGAGACGATCTCGCGCTTGAAGAGGCCCGAGAGGGTCCATTCGGCGAGGACGCGCATCTTGCGGTTGAAGGTGGGGACGCGGCTGAGGTGGTAGGCGCGGTGCATGAACCAGGCGGGGTAGCCCTTGAGCTTGCGGCCGTAGACGTGGGCGACGCCTTTGTGGAGGCCGAGGGAGGCGACGGAGCCGGCGTACTTGTGGGCGTACTCGGTGAGGACCTCGTCGCGCAGGGAGGCGACGAGGTTGTCGGCGAGGCGTCGGGCCTGGCGGACGGCGTGCTGCGCGTTGGGGGCGCATTCGGGGTGGCGCGGCTTCGCGGGGGTGCCGTCGTCGGCCGTGGCGGGTTCGGAGGGTTCTACGGGCTCGGCGGTGATGTCGGGGACGGCGGCGGCGTCGCCCGCGGCCCAGGCGTGTTCGACGCCTTCGACGGTGAGGAAGGAGGTGCAGCGCAGGCGCCCGCGCTCGTTCTTGGGGAGGTCGCTGGCGGCGAGGATCGGGTGGGGTTTGACGCCGGCGGTCCACACGACGGTGCGGGTGGGGAAGCGGGAGCCGTCGCTGAGGACGGCGACGCGGTTCTCGCAGGATTCGAGGCGGGTCTCCATGCGTACGTCGATATTGCGGCGGCGCAGTTCACGGACGGTGTAGGTGCCCATTGCGGGGCCGACCTCGGGGAGGATCCGGTTGCTGGCCTCGACCAGTACCCATTTCATGTCCTCGGGTTTGACGTTGTGGTAGTACCGGGCCGCGTAGCGGGCCATGTCCTCCAGTTCGCCGAGGGCCTCGACCCCCGCGTATCCGCCGCCGACGAAGACGAAGGTGAGGGCGGCGTCGCGGATCGCGGGGTCACGGGTGGAGGAGGCGATGTCCATCTGTTCGATGACGTGGTTGCGCAGGCCGATGGCCTCTTCCACGGTCTTGAATCCGATGCCGTAGTCGGCGAGTCCCGGGATGGGCAGGGTGCGGGAGATCGAGCCGGGGGCGAGGACGAGTTCGTCGTATTCGATCTGGATGTCGCCGGTGCCCTCCTCGGCGGTGGCGAGGGTGGTGACGGTCGCGGTCCGTTTGGCGTGGTCGATGCGCTTGGCCTCGCCGATGACGATGCGGCAGCGGTCGAGGACACGGCGGAGCGGGACCACGACGTGGCGGGGCGAGATCGAGCCGGCGGCGGCTTCGGGGAGGAAGGGCTGATACGTCATGTAGGGCTCGGGTGTGACCACCGTGACCTCGGCTTCGCCGGATCTCAGCTTTCGCTGGAGCCCCAGGGCCGTGTACATGCCGACGTATCCGCCGCCGACGACGAGGATGCGCGTTCGGGGCGGGGTACCGGGGGCGTCGCCCCGGGAGTTAGCAGCCTTCACCGTCCCATGACGCAACGTGGCTGGGAGTTTGTCCACAGCCCCGTCAAATTGTGTGACCGGTGGTGGTGCCGGGAGAGGCCTGCCGAGGGGTCCGGATGGGAGCAGAAGTCCGCAGGTCAGGTGGTGCGGAAGGGGTGATTCCGGAGGCTTCCGACGGAAAAGTGGGGGTGAATGCTCCGATCGGGCGGCGCTCCGCGCGGGGCTGCCTCTTCTGAATTGACTCTGGCTCAACTATGTTCGTAACTCGTCGAGGAGTAGGACCAGGGCCCACATGACCGTGGCCCCCCTCGACACGAAGGCGGGGACTGTCTCCGGGGGGAGACAGATGATTACCGGGGGAAACATATGCATATTTCCGATTTCCAGGGTTCTGCTACCGCTCTGTCTGCCGAGAGCGGTGCACGCGTGATGACGGGCGCCACGACCCACGGGGTGGGCCGTTCCACGCCACTGCGCGTCGACGCACAGCGCAATCTCGAACACGTCCTGCGTGCGGCTCGCGAGGTCTTCGGCGAGCTGGGCTACGGGGCCCCGATGGAGGACGTGGCGCGGCGCGCCCGCGTCGGCGTCGGCACCGTCTACCGGCGGTTCCCGAGCAAGGACGTCCTCGTACGGCGGATAGCGGAGGAGGAGACCGCTCGGCTGACCGAGCAGGCCCAGTCCGCGCTGGGTCAGGAGGAGGAGGCGTGGCAGGCGCTGTCACGCTTCCTGCGCACCTCCGTGGCCTCCGGGGCCGGGCGGCTGCTGCCGCCGCAGGTGCTGCGGGTCGGCGCGGCCGAGGAGGACGCGGCCGAGGAGGCCGCGGCGGCGCGTGTCCCGCACCAGCGCCAGGCGGTCGGGGGCGGTACGGCCCCGGTCGGGGGTGCGCCGGACCTGCGTGTCGTGGGCGCGCGGACCTCCGTCGAGGACGAACCGTCGGAGGACTCGGGCGTGGGTGCGCTGCTGGAGGTCGTCGGCCGGCTGGTGGACCGGGCCCGGGAGGCCGGTGAGCTGCGGGCCGATGTCACGGTGGCCGATGTGCTGCTGGTGATAGCCACCGCCGCGCCGGCGCTGCCGGATCCGGCGCAGCAGGCCGCGGCCTCGACGCGGCTGCTGGACATCCTGCTCGAAGGGCTGCGGTCCCGGGCGGTGTGACCTCGGGCGCGGGGGTGGGTGGTCAACCGGTTCCCTCGAACGGCCGGTCGCTCGAACGGGTGAGGAGCAGTCCGGCGATTCGCCGGACTGTGCCCGGACGGGTGGATGGTGTGCGGAGGGTGCCGGGGCGCCTCCGCCGTGTGACACGCTGGATCGGTGTACCGGCTGAGTGTGTCGTGCGGGGGCTTCCGCGATGAGCGTTGACGGACGGGACGAGTCTTCCGGTGGCGCCGGTGGGGACGTCGGTGCGGGCAGCCTGCCCGCCCGGCAGGTCCCGGCCCAGCGCGAAGCCGGGGGGCGCCATGCCGCGTCGGGGGCGGCCGCCGCCGACCTGCCGCCGTCCGACGGTGACTTGGTCGCCCGGATGCGCGGCGGGGACGACGGCGCGTACGAGGAGTTGTTCCGCCGCCACTCCGATGCCGTACGGCGCTACGCGCGCACCTGCTGCCGTGACGCGCACACCGCCGACGACCTGACCGCCGAGGTGTTCGCGCGGACGCTGCAGGCGGTGCGGGGTGGTGCGGGGCCGGACCAGTCGGTGCGGGCCTACCTGCTGACCACCGTGCGGCGGGTCGCCGCGGCCTGGACCAAGACCGCCAAGCGGGAGCATCTCGTCGAGGACTTCGCCCTCTTCGCGGAGCAGGCGGCCACGGGTACGGAGAGCACCGGCGGGCTCGTGGGCGGGCTGTCCGGGGACGACACCCTGGAGCTGGGCGCGGATGTCCGGGCGATGCACGAGGCCGAGCGGTCGCTGGCGATGCAGGCCTTCCGGAGTCTTCCGGAGCGGTGGCAGGCCGTGCTGTGGCACACCACGGTCGAGGAGTCCTCGCCGAGTGCGATCGCCCCGCTGTTCGGGCTGAGCGCCAACGCGACGGCCGTACTGGCCAGCCGGGCCCGGGAGGGCCTCAAGCAGGCCTACCTCCAGGCGCATGTGAGTTCCGCGCTGAGTGAGGGCGGCGACTGCGCGCGGTACGCGGACCGGCTGGGCGCGTACGCCCGGGGCGGGCTGCGGATGCGGGCGGAGCGGGGGCTGCGCAAGCACTTGGAGGAGTGCGCCAAGTGCCGGCTGGCCGCCGGGGAACTCAAGGACGTCAACGCGGGGATTCCCGCGCTGCTGCCGGTCGCGGTCATCGGGTGGTTCGCCGCCGGGTACGCGGCCAAGGCGGCGGGCGTGGTGGCCGGTGGTGCCGTCGCCGCGGGTGGAGCCGGAGCTGCCGCCGCGGCGGCGGGCGGGTCCTCGGCGGGTGCTGGCGCGGCGGGTGCTGGAACCGCGAGTACCGGAGCCGCGGGTGCCGGGGCTGCCGGTGCCGGGGCTGCCGGTGGAGGCGGGAGCGCCGGGGGTGCGGGTGCCGGGGGTGCGGCGGTGTCCGAGGGACTCGGGCTGCCGGCCAAGGCGGCCATCGCCGCCGGAATCGCGGTGGCAGCGGCCGCCGGGGTCGTGTTCGCCCTGACCGGGGACGAGCCCGAGCCGCCGGCCCTGGCGAAGCCGGCGCCCAGCGCGGTGGCGCCCAAGGTGCCACAGCCTGCCCCGCCGCCCGCGCCGGAGTCGAGCCCGCCGCCGGCGCCGTCACCGGCGGCACGGAGCGTCGTACCGCCGAAGCGCAGTACGCCTGTCTCCGCGCCGGCGACGAGCGCGAAGGCACCTTCGCGCTCGTCGGCGGCGCCACCGGCTTCCAAGGCCCCGGTGACCCCGTCGCCGAAGCCGTCGCCGACGCGGCCGAAGCCCCCGCCGATGCCCCCGCAGGGGTTCCAGCTGGCCCGGCTCGGGCACTCGGCGTACGGGCAGCACACCGGTCCGGAGGTGGAGACCTGGCGCAGCAGCTGGGTGTGGCAGCGCTGGGGACTGAAGGTCGGCGGTCAGCGGTTCGGTCAGGGAATCACCGTCAACTCCCGCTCCTCGGTGGAGATCACCCTCAACCGGCAGTGCGACACCTTCTCGGCGCGGGCCGGGGTGGACGGGCTGTCGCTGCTGACCGACGGGACGGTGCGGTTCTCCGTCTACGGCGACGGGCAGCGGCTGTGGCGGTCCCACACGCTGGGGTACGACGACGCCCCGGCGTCCGTCCAGGTGTCGCTGGCCGGGCACCGGACGCTGCGGCTGGTGGTGGAACAGGTCGGGCAGGGGCACCTGCCGACGCTGGCCGGCTGGGCCGACGCGGTGATCAGCTGCCGTTGAGCTCGGTGACGACGTCCGACGCAGTGAGGCGTCGGCCGTCGGCTTCCGCCTGGGCATGGGCGGCCGGGCCGAGCAGGGCGCGGGTGCGCACGGGGAGACCGTCCAGGGCGGACTCCTCCGGGACCGCGCGGGGATGGCCCGCGCGCCAGGCGGTGGCCGCCGCGAGGACCCGTACGGACGCGGCCGGGCGACCGGCCTCGGCCAGCAGCAGGGCCGCCGTCTCGGCGAGGGCGGCCAGGACGCGTTCGGCGCAGTGGGCGGCGACGGCGGTGGCGAGGGCCGGCCCGATCCTGGCCAGGCCGGCCGCCGGACCGTCTTCGCGGGCGGTGACGACGGCTTCGACGGTGTCCAGCCCGGCCGTGAGCTGTGCGGGCACGGTGGTCCGTTCGGCCTGGCCGCGGGCGCGCTCGCACTCGGTGCGGGCCCGGGTGGTGTCGCCGCGCTGGAGGGCGAGCTGGGCGGAGAGGAGCCGGGCGAAGGTGCTCACGTCGAACACCCCGCCATGGAGGTCGGCCTCGCCGTCGGCCTCGCCGTCGGCCTCGGCCAGCAGTTTTTCGGCGCCCTCGAAGTCCCCGGCACAGTAGGCGGCCTCCGCGATGCGGGTGAGGGCGAAGGGCGTCTCGACGTGGGCGCCGACCTCGCGGGCGAGGCGCAGGCACTCCTCGTACTCGGCTCGGGCGTCGGCGTACCGGCCGCGCGAGAGGGCGACCTCTCCGGCGGCGCTCGCCACCTGGGCGCGGGTCCAGCGGTCTCCGACGCGGCGGGCTATCTCGTGCAGTTCGGCGAGGTCGGCGTCGACGGTGCGCAGGCCGCCGGTGATGTCGATGGCGACGTGGGTGCGGAGCATGAGCGTGACGCCGAGTTCCCAGTCACCGGCGTGGCGGCGGCAGTTGGCGACCGATTCGTCGAGGCCGGTGTGGAAGTCGAGGGCGTCACCGGCGAGGAAGGCCGTCGCGGGCCAGAGCATGCCGGGGAACGTGGTGGTCTCCGGGGAGCCGTGGCGGAACGTCGCCTTGATGCGGGCGGCGAGGGCGCGGTACTCGGGGGTGCGGAACTGCTGGGCGGTATTGCTCTCGGCGAGCAGGAACATGTGCAGGACCTGGAGGCGCATGAACCGCCAGTACGCGGGCGAACCCTCGGGCGGGTCGGCGGGGGTGGCGGCGAGGATCCGGCCGGTCCATTCGGCGCCCTCGCCACGGTAGTTGCGCAGCCACCAGAACCAGCCGAGGGCGAACACGAGGCGCTGCGCGGTCTCGGTGTCCGCCTCCGTGACGGTGGCGGTGTGCAGGGCGGCGCGGAGGTTGTCGAGTTCGGTTTCGATGCGCCGGATCCAGGGGAGCTGGGCGGCGGAGCGGATCAGGGGCTCGGCCTGCTCGGCAAGGGCGAGGAAGTGGGCGGCGTGGCGGCGGGCGGTGGCGCGGACGTCGGCCGGGTGGGCGGCGGCGCGCTCGGCGGCGTACTCGTGGATGGTTTCGAGCATGCGGTAGCGCATGCCGGATCCGCTGTCCGGCTCGGCGAGGACGAGGGATTTGTCGACGAGGGAGCCGAGGGTGTGGGCGACGTCGAGGTCGGCCGGACCTGCCGGACCTGCCGGGCCTGCCGGGCCTGCCGCGTCGCCTGCGTCGACTCCGTCGGCTCCGTCGGCTCCGTTTGCGCAGACCTCTTCGGCGGCGGCCAGGTCGCAGCCGCCCGCGAAGACGGACAGCCGGCGCAGGACGGTGCGCTCGTCCTCGTCGAGGAGGTCCCAGGACCAGTCGACGACCGCGCGCAGGGTCTGCTGGCGCGGCAGCAGCGTACGGGCGCCGCTGGTCAGGAGCCGGAAGCGGTCGTCGAGCCGGTCCGCGATCTGGCGCGGGGTCAGCAGCCGAAGCCGCGCCGCCGCCAGCTCGATCGCCAGCGGCAGCCCGTCGAGACGGCGGCAGATCTCGGCAGCCGCGGCCGGGTCGTCGGCGACGCTGAACCCGGGCCGGGCGGCGGCCCCCCGGTCGGCCAGGAGCCGCAGCGCGACGGGATCGGGCAGCGGCTCGACCGGGCGCAGGAACTCCCCCGGCACGCCGAGGGGTTCGCGGCTGGTGGCGAGGATCCGCAGGCCGGGGCAGTGGGTCAGGAGGCGTTCGGCGAGCTCGGCGGCGGCGCCGATGACGTGCTCGCAGTTGTCGAGGACCAGGAGCAGGCGGCGGTGCGCGCACTGTTCGACGAGGAAGGCCGTGGGGTCGGCGGCGGTCTTCTCCCGGGCGACGAGGGTGTTCTCACGCAGGCCGAGGGCGCTGAGGACGGCGCCGGGGACGGCGGCGGGGTGGTCGAGGCGGGCCAGTTCGACGAGCCAGGCCGGTTCGGGATGGGCGGCTGCCGCGTGCTCGGCGAGGCGGGTCTTCCCGGAGCCGCCGGGGCCGGTGAGGGTGACGAGGCGGGCGCGGGCCAGGTCGGCGTGGAGCGCGGCGAGTTCGGGCTCGCGGCCGACGAAGGAGGTCAGGCGGGTGCGGAGGTTGCCCCGGGGCTGCCGCGGCGGAGTCTGGAGGAGCTCGGCGTGCAGGGCGCGGAGTTCGGGTCCGGGGTCGGTTCCGAGGCCGTCGGCGAGGGCCTGGCGGGTGCGCTCGTACGCGGCGAGGGCGTCGGCGGGGCGGCCGGCGGCGCGGAGGGCGCGGAGCTGCTGAGCGCGCAGGGTTTCGTCGTACGGGCGTTCGTGGATCAGCGCCTCGATCTCGGGGAGGAGGTCGGCGGGGAGGCCGGCGGGGAGGCCGGCGGGGACGGAGCCGCCGCTGCGCAGGTCCGCCTCGATCCGGTCGCGCAGGGCGGCGCCGCGGCGGGCCTCCGGCGCGGCGGCGTGGGAGGTACGGGCGGGCTCGGGGAGGTCGGCGAGGGCGGGGCCGCGCCAGAGGGCGAGCGCCTCGCGGAGGGTTCCGGCGGCGGTGGCGGGGTCGGCGTCCAGCTGCTGCGCGCCGTGGGCGGCCAGCCGGGAGAAGCGGTGGAGGTCGACGTCGTCGCGGGCCGCGGCGAGGCGGTAGCCGCCGGCGGGGTCGGCCCGGACGGTGCGGGGACCCCCGAGGGCGCGGCGGAGCCGGTATACGAGGGCCTGGAGGGCGGCGGGCGCGTCCTGGGGCGGAGTGTCGCCCCAGACCTCGTCGATCAGGTCCCGGACGGGTACGGCGGCCGGGCCGCCGGCGCGGAGGGCGAGGGCGGTCAGGAGCGCGCGCAGGCGGGCGCCGCCGATGGGAAGGGGGGCGCCGGTCTCGTCACGCGCCTCGGTGACGCCGAGGATGAGGTACCGCACTGGGGCCATACTGCCTTGGTTGTGGGGGAGGCGCCGGGGATTTTCGGCCGGGCCCACTGCCCTGGCCGGGCGGTTACGTGGACCGGGTGCGGCGGCGTCGTGCGGTTGAGGGAAGCCCGTACGGCTTCGGCCGAACTTGGCCGCGTCCCCGCAGTGGCGGGAAGTGGCCGTCGGAGACCGACCAGCCGCGCGGACGACCACGACCGAACCCGGCGGTCCGGCCGGACCGAGGCGTGACGGCCGCGCAGCACGGACGTAATCCGACGCCAGGCCACCGGACGGCGATGGCGAGGCCCGGTCGCCCAGACGGCCACGGCCGAACCAGCAGCCCGACCTGGCCGCCACGCGGTGGGGACCGAACGGCCACCACGGAGAAATTCGGCGCCGGGCCCCCGGCCCCCGAGCCACCGGGCGGCGACGGGGTGACCGGGTCACGTGGACGACGACGACCGCAAGGCCGCCGACCCGAACGCGACCGTCCGACTGGGCCGCTGCGCCTCGGACGTCCCGCCCGACCACCCGACGGACGGAGTTCGGCGCAGCGGTGGGAAGCCGGGGAGGCGCATCCGCGCCGCGCCGTGCGAGCGGCGCGTCAGGAAATGGGGCCCGGCGCAGACGCGCGCTGGGATGTGAGTTGCTGCGCAGCAGGGCGGGGAAGGCCGCCAGGGCTGATCCGGGCGAGCGGTGTGTCGAGGCCCGTGCGGCGGCGGGGGGTGGAGGTGCCCGTCCAGCAGGTGCCGCGGCGGGCCAGGAGGCGGCGGAGCCACAGCTCCATCGAGACGAGCTCCGCCAGTCCGTCCAGGGGCACCGGTCGGCCGTCGGCCGCGTCGAGCAGGGCCTGCTGGACGACGCGGGCTTCGACGAGGCCCGCGTCCGCGAGCAGTGGCGCCGAGAAGAGGGACAGGAGGTCCTGGAGGGCGGCGCGCAGCCCCAGGCGGGTGGCCGTCTCGTTCGGGGTGTGGGCCGTGGCGCCCCAGCCCGGCGGGAGTTCGCGTACTCCCGCGGAGGCGAGGACGCTGCGCAGGATGGCGGCTCGGGCCCCGGGCTGTACGCGCAGCGATTCCGGCAGGGCGCGGGCGGCCCGTACGACCTGGTTGTCGAGGAACGGCGCGTGCAGGCGCTGACTGCGCACCTCCACGGCCTGTTCGAACACCCGGTGGTCGGCCGCGTGCCGGGTCAGTACGGAGCGGGCGCGGGCTTCTCCCGGGCGCAGTGAGAGTGGGGGGCGTCCGGCGGCGGCGCCGAGACGGATCGATACTTCCGCCAGGGCTTCGCCTGTCAGCCATCCCGCCGCGGGCCCGGGCCGCGACCAGGTGAGGGCGGCGAGGGAGGCGTCCACGGGGCTGGTCGCGCATTGCGCCGTGACCTGCCCGTCCCGGAGCCGGGCGGCCGCCGCCTCGATGCCCGCACGGTACGGCGTACGGGCGAGGCGGCGGGCTGCCGCGTACACGGTGAGCGGGACGAGCAGGGATTCCCCGGAGGCCGACGCCGAGCGGGCGAGGGCGGCCACGGGGCGCAGTAGGTGGCGGCGACGGCGGTCCATCAGGAGGTCGGCCATCCGGGCCGGGTGCGCGTCGAGGACCTGGCGTGCACCGTGACCGGTGAAATGGTCCGCGGAGCCGGCCGCCAGCCGGCGCCGCTCGCGGGCGGCGAAGACGAGTGAGGGGCCGGGTTCGTCGGTGAGCGGCCCGTCGAGTTCCGCGTACGGGAGGGCTTCCTCGGCGCCGGCGACGACGACGTGGTGCAGGCGGGGGTTGGCGGCGATGGCGTGGGCGCGTTCGAGTTCGGCCTCGCGGCCCTCGGGGGTGGCCAGGTCGTTGAAGGTGACCGCCAGCAGCCGCGATCCGGTGCCGGCCCCGGCACGTCCGAGCAGCGTGCCGGGCGCGCCCGGCAGCCCGGCGGCGAGCAGGGCCAGCGTCGCGGAGGCGCTGCCGCCGGAGAGGTCGGCGCCGACGCCCGGCGCGGGGGCGCCCCGGGCGGCGCGCCGGTCGGCGGGACCCATTCCGGGCACGGGGCCGGGGTCGGGGATCAGTGTGTCGGGAGCATGCCGGGGCGCCGTGAGCCGGGCGCGCACCGCGTCCACCAATGCTTCCCGTACGCCCTCCACCGCGCGCTCCGGATCGGCCTCCGGCTGGGCCACGGCGAGGGAGGCCACCGGTTCGTAGCCGGTGATCTCCCGGGAGCCCTCGCGCAGGATGAGGGTGTGGCCGGGCGGGATGCGCCGAACGCCGACGTACGGTGTGCCGTCGCCCAGCGCCTCGGGGCTGTCGGGGCAGGCCAGCAGAGCGGCGAGATGGCCGATGTCGAGCTGCGCCTCGATGAGGTCGGCGAGCGGGAGGGCGGCCGTGGCGTACGCCGTGCCGCCCGCCCAGGGGGTGTAGAAGACGGGCCGGGCTCCGGCGAGGTCGCCGAGGACGGTGATCCGGCGGCCGGTCTGGACGACGGCGGTGTAGCTGCCGGACCACTCGGTGAGGTGGCGCAGGGCTCCGCCCCGGGCGGCGTAGAGGGCGCGTCTCAGCTCGGCGTCGGTGGCTCCGCAGCATCCGAGGACGGCGAGCCGGGTGAAGGGGTCCGCGGGGTCGGCGGTGACGGTGCGGATCTCGTCGGGGCGCCAGTCGCCGACGGCCCAGAGGGGGTCGGGGTCGCCCCACAGGAGTTGGGCGCCGACGGGGTGGACGGTGCGCTCGGCGTTCTGGGCGGCGGGGTCGTCGGGGTACGCGGCGTCCGCGAGGCCTCCGCGGGGCGGATCTCCGTACGGGCCGTGGGCGGCGGGGTCGTCGTACGGCCGGTGGGAGGGCGAGCCGACGTGGCCGGCCGGGCCCGAGACGCCGCCGGAGCGGGAGACGCCCTGGCCGGAGCCGCCTTGGCCCGCTACGCGCCCGGCCGTGCCGAAGCTCGCGGCGATACTGCTCCACCCGACCAACCAGCGCACCGCCGCCTCCCCAGCCTGTGGGCACATGACCGGGGCAACGGACGGCACGGACGAGACGGTCAGCGCTGAGGGCGCGGCCGGCGGGACCCCGGGTGGCTCAGGGTCCATGCTGCCACGAGACGGGCGTGCGAGAGTGGCTTAGGGGGCGCACATGTAAAGGAACACGCCCCGTGCACACGGTATTTGGCGTTCCGTTCCCACCGCCCCATAGGTCGGTTTCGGCCATTCTTCAGCCGTACTGAGTGCCTGTGCCGGTCTCCGCGCGATGCGCGGCCCGGGAGGCGGCATCCACCCCCCGGACCGTTCCGCCACCCGCGGGGATTGAGGCAGCGGCATCCCCCGGCCCACCCGATCGACGCGGCGGGCCGACCCACGCACCGCACATCGAATCGCCGGGCCCCGAGAGCGGCCAGAGCGCACGGCCGGGCGCACGGCCACACGGCCGGAGCACGGTCTGATACGTGCGCCCCGGGCACGAGGCCCGGTCCGGCTGTGCGTACGGACAACAATCTCGCCATACGGAAGTCGGGGCCTTAACGCTTGGGAGGCGGGGAACTACGCTGGGTTTACGAAATGCCGGGCGCCTATGCCCCGGCGGCGTCTGCGTTCCGCGTGTGACGAGGGGTGGCGCATGTCCAGGGAGCTCCGCGAGCCCAATGAGAAGCTCGGCGCCGTCCTCGCCCTCGCGGGCATCAGCAACGCCGGGCTGGCGCGTCGGGTCAACGACCTCGGCGCGCAGCGAGGTTTGACACTGCGATACGACAAGACTTCGGTGGCCCGGTGGGTGTCGAAGGGGATGGTGCCGCAGGGCGCCGCCCCGCATCTGATCGCCGCCGCCATCGGGGCGAAGCTGGGGCGGCCGGTGCCGCTGCACGAGATCGGGCTGGCGGACGCGGATCCCGCGCCCGAGGTCGGCCTGGCCTTCCCGCGCGACATCGGGGCGGCGGTGCGCTCGGCGACCGACCTCTACCGCCTGGACCTGGCCGGGCGCCGTGGCGGTGGCGGCATCTGGCAGTCGCTGGCCGGTTCCTTCGCGGTGTCGGCGTACGCGACGCCCGCCTCACGTTGGCTGATATCTCCTGCCGACAGCTCGGTGGCACGCGAACCGGGCGCCGTACGCACCGCACCGCACACCGCGGCGACCCGAACCGCCACGCCGCACACCGCGCCCCACGCCGCGCCGCACGCCGCGCCGCACCAACAGCCCGCCCCGGCACGGCAGGCGCCGGAAACCCCCGCGCAGGGCGTTGTGCCCGCCCAGCCCGGCCCCGAAACCGCGTCCGCGAGCCCGCCCGCCACCGCGCCCGGCACCGCGCCCGCGACCTCGCCCGCGCTCTCCCCGCCTTCGGCCCCCGCCGCCCTCTCCGACGCCACCGCGCAGCGCGTGGGCCACAGCGATGTGACGAAGCTGCGCGAGGCCGCCGAGGACGCCCGCCGCTGGGACTCCAAGTACGGGGGCGGGGACTGGCGTTCGTCGATGGTGCCCGAGTGCCTGCGGGTGGACGCGGCGCCGCTGCTGCTCGGCTCGTACACGGACGAGGTGGGCCGCGCGCTCTTCGGCGCGACTGCCGAACTGACCCGGCTGGCCGGCTGGATGGCCTTCGACACCGGCCAGCAGGAGGCGGCCCAGCGCTACTACATCCAGGCGTTACGACTGGCCCGCGCGGCGGCCGACGTACCCCTCGGCGGGTACGTCCTGGCCTCGATGTCCCTCCAGGCGACCTACCGGGACTTCCCTGACGAGGGCGTGGACCTCGCCCAGGCCGCCGTCGAACGCAACCGCGGCCTCGCCACCGCCCGCACCATGAGCTTCTTCCGCCTCGTCGAGGCCCGGGCGCACGCGAAGGCGGGCGACCCGGTGGCCGCCGGGGCCGCGCTGCGGGCGGCCGAGGGCTGGCTGGAGCGCTCCCGGGACGGCGACGCGGATCCGACCTGGCTGGGTTTCTACTCGTACGACCGTTTCGCGGCGGATGCGGCGGAATGCTACCGGGACCTCAAACTGCCCCGGCAGGTCCGCCGCTTCACCGAACAGGCGCTGTCGCGCCCGACGGAGGAGTACGTGCGCTCGCACGGGCTGCGGCTGGTGGTGAGCGCGGTCGCGGAGCTGGAGTCGGGCAATCTCGACGCGGCGTGCGCGGCCGGCACCCGGGCGGTGGAGGTCGCGGGCCGGATCTCCTCGGCGCGGACGAACGAGTACGTACGGGACCTGCTGCACCGGCTGGAACCGTACGGGGACGAACCACGCGTCGCCGAGCTGCGCGAGCGGGCCCGGCCGCTGCTGGTGACACCCGCGTAGCCGCTCTGTCAGTGGCGGGGTGCAGTATGCAGGGGTGGGAGGTGTCAGCGTGGACTGCGACGTGCTGGTGATCGGTGGCGGGATCGTCGGCCTGTCGACAGCGCATGCCCTCTCGCGCCTCTCCCCCGGGACGCGGGTGATCGTCCTGGAGAAGGAGGCCGGCCCCGCCCGCCACCAGACGGGCCGCAACAGCGGAGTGATCCACAGCGGGATCTACTACCGCCCCGGCTCGCTCAAGGCGCGCTTCGCCGTGCGCGGCGCCGCCGAGATGGTCAAGTTCTGCACGGAACACGGCATTCCGCACGAGGTGACCGGCAAGCTCATCGTCGCCACCGAGCGCGCCGAGCTGCCCCGCCTGCACGCCCTGGTCCAGCGCGGCCGGGAGAACGGCATCCCGGTGCGCGAGCTCGGTCCGGCCCAGATCGCGGAGTACGAACCGCAGATCCAGGGCCTCGCCGCGATCCACGTCGCCACCACGGGCATCGTCGACTACGGGCAGGTGGCCGAGCAGCTGGCGGAGTCCTCGGGCGCGGAGATCGTCTACGGCGGCGAGGTGGACCTGATCTCCCGCCGCTCCTCGGCGGTCGCGGTGCGCACGACGTCCGGCCTGGTGGTCAGGGCCCGGGTCCTGGTGAACTGCGCCGGCCTCCAGTGCGACCGGATCGCCCGCCTGGCCGGCGACGACCCCGGGATGCGGATCATCCCGTTCCGGGGCGAGTACTACGACCTCGTACGCCCCGGCCTGGTCCGGGGCCTGGTCTACCCGGTCCCCGACCCGGCGTTCCCCTTCCTCGGCGTCCACCTCACCCGGGGCATCGGCGGCGGCGTCCACGTCGGCCCGAACGCCGTCCCCGCCCTGGCGCGCGAAGGATACGGCTGGGGCACCGTCCGCCCCCGCGACATCGGCTCCGAACTGGCCTGGCCGGGCTCCTGGCGGATGGCCGCCCGGCACTGGCGGTACGGGGCCGGCGAGATCCACCGGTCCCTGTCGAAGCACGCCTTCACCGAGGCGGTACGCCGCCTCCTGCCGGCCGTCACCCCCGCGGACCTGACCCCCGCCACGGCGGGCGTCCGCGCCCAGGCGGTCCTGCGGGACGGCACCCTCGTCGACGACTTCCTGATCCAGGAGGCGCCGCGCACGGTGCACGTCCTGAACGCGCCCTCACCGGCGGCGACCGCATCCCTCCCGATCGGCCGCGAGATCGCCACCCGCGCCCTCCACACCCTCCGCGCCGCCTGATCCCCACGGTGCGGGACCGACGGGGACCCCAAGCCGGGGCCGGCACCGGCTCCCCGCACCCCGTCGGCCAGGGCCACGGCGAGGCGCTCCCGTCGTAGAATCAGGGCATTGTGTCTGAGTCCCCGAATCCCCAGCCCAGCCTCCCGGACACCGCGCCGGAGGCGACCTCGTACGTGCCCCCCAAGTGGCGCACCGAGCCCCGCTTCCCCGACGGCCCCACGCCCGACCCGGCCGGCTCCCACTTCGAGCGCCGCATCCGCAGCTTCCAGCCGCGCCGCAGCCGCGTCACCACCGGCCAGGGCGAGGCGCTGAAGCGCCTGTGGGGCACCTGGGGCCTGGACATCGACGGCCACGAGGTCATCGACCTGAAGCAGCTCTTCGACGGCCTCCCCGTCGTCCTCGAGATCGGTTTCGGCATGGGCGAGGCCACCGCCCAGATGGCCGCCGCCGACCCGGAGACCGGGATCCTCGCCGCCGACGTGCACACCCCCGGCCAGGGCAACCTCCTCGCCCTCGCCGAGCGGGGCGGGCTGAGCAACGTCCGCGTCGCCAACGGCGACGCGATCATCCTGCTCCGCGAGATGCTGGCGCCCGACTCCCTCGCCGGGCTGCGCGTGTACTTCCCGGACCCGTGGCCCAAGGTCCGCCACCACAAGCGCCGGCTGATCCAGCCCGAGTTCCTCGATCTGGCCGCCACCCGGCTGGCGCCCGGGGCCGTGCTGCACTGCGCGACCGACTGGGAGCCGTACGCCGAGCAGATGCTCGAAGTGCTCACCGCGCACCCCGCCTTCGAGAACACCCAGACGGACGGCGGGTACGCGCCCCGCCCCGACTTCCGTCCCCTCACCCGCTTCGAGGGCCAGGGACTCGACAAGGGCCACGTCGTACACGACTTGCTCTTCCGTCGCGTCGATACGACCAAGAACTGACAACGTCACTGCGAGTGTCCGACCCACTCGCTAGGGTCATCATGTGTTCCGAGCGCTCTCCCGTGTGCTCGCACGCCCGTCGGGCACGGCCCGCATGTGCGTGCTCGTCGCCCTGCTCACCGCCACCGGGATCGCCATCCTCGAACTCGTGCGGGAGGAGACCGGCACCGCCGGTTTCTTCGTGGGCCTCGGCCTGGCCCTGCTGCCGGTCCCGCCGCTCATGGCGGCCTTCCGGTGGCTCGGCCGGGCCGCGCCCGGGCCCTGGCGGCAGTCGCTGTTCTGCTTCGGCTGGGGAGCCTGCACCGCGGCGCTGATCGCGATACTGGCCAACAACTTCGCCACGCAGTGGATAGCCGCAGCCACAGCCGACCCCTCCGACGCCGACCAGCTCGGCTCGGTGGCGATCGCCCCGGTCGTGGAGGAGAGCGCCAAGGCGGCCGCGCTGCTCCTCGTCTTCGTCTTCCGAAGGCGGCACTTCACCGGGCCCGCCGACGGGTTCGTGCTCGCCGGGTTCACCGCCATCGGCTTCGCCTTCACCGAGAACATCCTCTACTTGGGCAACGCCTTCTACGAGGACGTGGCCAACGGCACCGGCGTACTGGACTCCGTGACGGCGGCGACCTTCTTCGTACGGGTCGTGCTGTCGCCGTTCGCGCACCCGCTGTTCACCGTGCTCACCGGCCTCGGCTTCGGCGCGGCCGCGCTCAGTACCCGCCGTGCGCACAGGGCGGGCCTGCCGCTGCTGGGTCTGGGCCTCGCCATGGGCGCGCACGCGCTGTGGAACGGCTCTTCGCACTTCGGGGAGTACGGGTTCTACGTGGTCTACGGCTGCGTGATGGTCCCGGCGTTCGCGCTGCTGCTGTGGCTCGCCGTGCGGATACGGCGTCACCGGCTGCGGGCCGTCGCCGCCGAGCTGGCGGTGTACGCCTCCGCGGGCTGGCTCGGCCCGGCGGAAGTGCCGGCCCTGGCATCGATGCCGGCCCGCTCTCTGGCGCGCGCACTGGCCCGCAGTACGGGTGGCCGCCCCGCGGCGCGCGCGGTGTCCCGGTACGTGGCGGACGCCGCCGCCCTGGCCCTGCTGCGTCAGCGCGCCCGACGGGCGGGCCCGGCCCGGGAGCCCGATTTCGCCGAGCGGGAGCGGGAGTTGCTGCACCGGCTCCGGCTGCGCCGGGCCACGGCCGCGCCCGCCCTGGCCCGGGCGGCGGTGATGGAGGAGTTGCTGCCGCCGTGGTTCGACCCCCTGGCCGGGCGCCGGGTCCCGACGGAGAGCGCGAAGACCAGGGAGACCACGCCGCTCCCCGCGGCCGGGCCGACCGCCGTACCGACCCCCAGACGGGCGATCCCCTCACCCCTCAGCCACTCGGCGCCCCAAGGGCTGTCCCGGGCCGGTTCCTAGACGCTGAGCCCCTTCGAGTTCAGCCATGCCAGCGGGTCCACGGTCGAACCGCCCTTGCGCACTTCGAGGTGCAGGTGGGCGCCGGTGACGTTGCCGGTCGCGCCGACCCGGCCGATGGTCTCGCCCCCGGCCACCGAGCCGGAGGTCACCGACATCGAGGACAGGTGGCAGTACCAGACCTCCGTACCGTCGGCGAGCTGGAGCACGATCCGGTAGCCGTACGCGCCGGACCAGCCCGCCGAGATGATCTTGCCGCCGCTCACGGCCTTGACCGGGGTGCCGGTCGGGGCCGCGAGGTCGAGGCCCGTGTGGTAGCCCGAGGACCACATGGAGCCGGCCACGCCGTAGTGCGAGGTGATCGTGTAGGCGGAGGTCGGCAGGAAGTATCCGCCCGCCGGCTTCGCGACCGGCGCCGTCACGGCCGCGGCTTCCGCCTTGGCCTTGGCTTCGGCCTCGGCGGCCGCCAGCTTGTCCGCGGCGACCTTGTCCGCTGCCGCCTTCTCGGCGGCCGCGCGAACCGCCTCGGCCTCCTTGTCGGCCGCTTCCCGCTGGGTCCTGGCTTCCTGGGCGGCGGCTTCGCGGGCGATCCGCTCGGCCTCCGTCTGGGCCGCGGCCTCGACGGCGTCCTGCTCGGCCTCGGCCTGCAGGAGGATGCGGCTGCGCAGCGCCTCTCCCGCGTCGGCCTGTTCCTGCGCGCCGGCCTGCCGGGGAATGCCCGCCGTTCGGGCGCCGCCCTGGCCGGTGGTCCCGGCGCCGCTCTCGGCGCCCGCGTCGTCGGTGGTGTGTCCCGAGCCGCCGCCCATGAGGTCGGGGAGGGAGGGCATCGATATGGCCAGCTGGGGCCGGTCCTGCGCGGTGGCGATGCCGCCGGCGCCGACCGCCGCGATGACGCCGACGCCGAGCACGGTCGAGCTGCGGGCGAGTCCGCCGCGCTGCCTGAGGACGCGGTGCTTGCCGCGGACCGCCCGGGCGGAGTCCTCGGTGGGGTTCCACTCGCCCCAGGCTCCGGCCGTGGGCGCCTCCTGGGCATCGAGGCCTTCGGGGGCAGGCGAGTTGGAGGCCACTTGGGCACACTCCTCATGGGCACGCACGCGCACGGCGCCGTCTCTTGCGACGGCTGGGACGACCGCGCTGCGTTATCGAACGGTAATATACGCAGGGGAGTGATTCCAAGCTGTTGCGATTGATCGTTAACGCCAATCAGCCACTGACCGCACAGCTTTGGCCTGAACATTCGGACCGATTCAGATCAACTCGGGCGAAAATTGGTAGGTTTACCCACCGATTCGACCACACCACCCACATGACGATCCGTCAGTACACTCGCACTGAGCACCGCGCGCACTACGCAGGGTGACATTGCAAGGTCACGCGTCATGTACTGCGCATCACGGCATCACGGCATCACGCGTCACGCCGCACCACCGGAACCGTCCGTCGGCGCTCCGGCTGCCCCTCCACCGGCCGGCCCACCGCCAGCAACGCCATGTCGTCGGTCGCCGCACCGCCCGTGTGGCGGCGTACGTCGCTGCTGATCGCGTCGAGCAGCGCGTCGGGCCCCGGGAAGACCCGGCCCCGCAGCCGGACCGCCGGATCGTAGAAGACCCCCGCCGCGTCGCGAGCCTCCGTCAGCCCGTCCGTGTACAGCAGCAGGGTGCTGCCGGTGGGGAAGGCCCACTCCCCGACCGCCCGGTCCGGCAGGCCTGGCGCGAGCTCGCCCAGGCCCAGCGGCAGCGCGGGCTCGGCCGGGGCGAGCACCCCCAGTCCGCCGTCCGCGTAGAGCAGCAGCGGCTCGGGGTGGCCCCGGTTGACCAGCCGGATCAGCTGCGCCCCCGGCGGGATCTCCCCGAGCACGCACGTCGTGAACCCCTCCACCGCGTCCAGGCTGTCCCGCCGGGTGCCCTCACGGGCCAGCGCCCGCTCCAGCCGCTGCGCGACCCCCTCCAGGGTGGGCTCGGTCTCCGCCGCCTCCCGGAAGGCGCCCAGCACCACCGCGACGGCCTCCACCGCCCCCATCCCCTTGCCACGTACGTCGCCCACCGCGAGCCGCACCCCGTACGGGGTGTCCTGGACGGCATAGAGATCCCCGCCGATGAAGGCGTCGGCCTGCGCGGCCTCGTACGAGGCGGCGACGCGCAGCCCCGCGATCCGCTCGGCCGGCGTCGGCAGTACGGCCCGCTGGGCGACCTCGGCGATCCCGCGCGCCGAGGCGAGCCGCTCGCCGCTGCGCCGGACGACCCGGTTGGTCAGCAGGGCCAGCGCGGAGACGGTCAGTACGGTCGCCAGCTCGGTCAGCGCCTCGACGTTCCAGCTGGTGCCGTTGCGGGCGTGCAGGCCCACGATCACGAGCGAGGAGGCGGCGCCGGTCAGCGCGGTCGCCCGGAGGGTGTAGAGCGGGGCCGCGATCAGTGGGGCGGCGGAGAAGAAGGGGGAGCCCGTGAAGCCGGGCGGGGTCAGCAGGTCGAAGAGGAGCCCGACGAGGATCAGCAGCACCGGCAGGACCCGCACGATCCGCCGGGCCGCGCCGTCCTCGGCGCCGGTCGCGCCTTCGCCGTTGCCCTGCCGGCCCAGCCGCGCCACGCTGCTCTCCTGCCGCCCGGTCCGCCACGCCCCCCTCAAGGCTGGCGGCACGGGCCCTCGTACGGCGACCGGGCCGGGCCGATCGGGTGATGGCGCGATCGCGGCATCCGCGCACACGACGAAGGCCCGGTTCCACAAGGGAACCGGGCCTTCGTACTGAGTAGCGGGGACAGGATTTGAACCTGCGACCTCTGGGTTATGAGCCCAGCGAGCTACCGAGCTGCTCCACCCCGCGTCGGTAAACCCAACTCTACGTCATCCGGGGGACGCTGCCGACCAATTAACCTCCCACCTGCCCCTGTCACCCCCATCCCCGCAGGTCAGACCCCCTACAGATGCCCCACGGCCGGGCTTGCCCGTGGTCAGGAGCCGGCCGCGAGCAGGGAGGCCGCGAGCCGCATCCGCTCGTCGAGCTGCTCTTTCACCTGGTCGAGCGTCTCGGCGTTCTGCTCGATCAGCCGCTTCTGGTAGGCGGTCTCCACCGTGTACCAGATGCCCACCAGGTTGGTCCTCCTCTTGCACTCCACGTCCTGCTGGGCGAGGGCGATCGCCTGTGGGCTGCCCAGGTTGGAGTCGTCGATGCCCGGCGGCTGGTCCATCGGGCCGGCCATGGCGTGTCCGTGGCTTCCCATGCACCTGCTCCACGCCTCGGTCGCCTCGCGGACCCGGCTGTCCTTCCGGGACCGGGCGAAGGCGTCGAAGCCGAGGTTCTGCGGAATCATGATGTCCAGCGTGTCCTTGGACGGCGCGTACAGCTTGAGGGCGCTCTCGCGCAGGCAGCCGCCCGCAGGCACCTTCTGTCCGCCGACGGCCGTGGTCGCCACGTCGGACTTCTCCGCCTCCTCCTGCCTCATCGGCACCGGCAGGGCCGGGTCGACCTCCAGCCCGTGCAGCACCAGCTTCTCGTTGGGCCCCAGGGGATCCTCCAGTGGCTTCTGGGTGCTGCCCATCTTCGGGTTCGTGTAGCCGATCCGAGCCGCCTCGGCGGCATCGGAGAGGCCGTACCGCCGGCTCTCGTCGTCCTTGCGCGCCGAGGCGGCCTGCCGCCGCAGCTGGTAGCGGAAGCCGTAGCGCCGCATGCACTGGTCGACGAGTACGTCCTGCGCCTCGTCGAGCAGCCCGCGCTGCCGGGCGTCCGGCACGTAGGAAGCCAGCGGGAAGGCGAGGGTCCGGCTTTCGAGCAGCGTCGGCACGGCGCCGATCGGGGGTTCCACGCCGGAGTCGCCGGCGCCCGTACCGCCCGACTGTGCGCACCCGGTCAGAAGGAGCGTCAGCACGAGTGCGGAAACCGTCAGGGCAGGAGGTACGGGACGACGCGGCGAGAACATGGTGGCTACGGCTCCGATGCGGGACGACTACGACGCGGGCGGGCGGCAGCCCCGCCCGGCAGTTTCGGGCGAGGCTGCCATTTCACATGTGGGGCTGTCTGCGGATGCGCCTAGTTGAAGTAGGCCGAGGAAATCGAGTTGGTGAAGGTCGCGCTGGTATTGCCCTTGACACCGGCCGGAATGGTGGCGCCGTATCCCGCGCCCTTCCAGTCGGTGTGCACGTTCCACGAGTAGACGTCCCGGTTGGAGTAGGACTCCGTATAGTCGTTCGTGACCTGCCCGGCGCAGCTCTGCGTGCCCTTGAAGAGGTCGTCGGCGAAGTTGCTGTCCGAGGTGTAGAGGTCGAAGACCGAGCTCTGCTGATTCTGGTAGCAGAACAGGCCGAACTCCCGCTCCGTGAGCCAGCCGTCCTTCTCGGTGGCCGAGGCCGAACCGGCGCTTATGCCGATGGTGGCGAGCGTCAGGCCGGCGGCCGCGACGGCGCCCAGTGAACTACGAAACTTCATCAGTCATGCCTTTCAGCCAAGCTGTCGTGTTTTCGGTGGTCAGGATCTCGGTCATTACGGGCTGTCTGACCGTCAGGAAGTGGATCACGCCTTGATGGCACCTCACAACTGCCCCTGAGTCCAGAGGCTTTGGACTTATCGCTGACCTATGGTGTGTTGATACAAAGCGCCTTAGGAGGCCTGCTGTGCCATTTCGACCGGCCCGATCCGCGGCCGTCCCAGCTCTGCTCTCCGCCCTCTTCCTGCTGTCCGGCTGTGCCGGGGGAGGTTCCGCTTCACCCTCCCCCGAGACGTCTGCCCCGCGGTCCGGCCAGGCCAAGGGAGTCGTCGATCCGAAGCAGGCCGCCTTTTTCCAGTGCCTCAAGGAAAAGGGACTGCCGATGCGGGAAACCGATTCCGGGATCCCGGTCGTGGATTCGGCCAGTGCCGATCCGGCCAAGGTCAAGGAAGCCGAAGGCGCCTGCGAAAGCCACCGCCCGCTTCCCCCGGTGAGCACCGAACAGCACACCGCGGCAAAGGAGTTCACCGCCTGCATGCGGGCGAACGGCGTTCCCGGTTTCCCCGACCCCGATCCGCGGACCGCGCAGCACGACATGGCAGAACTCGGCCTGAAGGACTCACCGGAGGGCGTCTCGGCCCTGACGACGTGCGGCAATGAGGGCAGGTCGAAGACCGCCGGCTAGGGGCTGTCCCGTAATCCCCGGTGGATCAGCGCACGGCGTCAGATGCGGTGCCTCGCAAGGCGGAGGGGCGTCCTCATACTGGGCGTATTCGGGCGCTCCGACAACGCGGCGAGGCGCCGTAGCTGTCGTCGTGCGCCCGCCGGGGATTACGGGACAGCCCTTAGGGGGCGAGTACGTCCAGCTCGTCCAGAGCGCCGAGCGCGATCTCCCGCGTCAGGGCCTCGGCGCGGGAGGAGTCGCCTTCGCGCACCGCTTCGGCGACCCGCACGTGGAGGGTGACGGCGGCCGGATCGGGGTCGTGGAACATCACGGCGTGCTCCGTGCGGCCGGTGAGCACCTCCGCGACGACATCGCCCAGCCGGGCGAACATCTCGTTGCCGGAGGCGTTCAGCACGATCCGGTGAAAGGCGATGTCGTGGTGCAGGTACCCCTCGAGCTGGTGGCCGCGGGAGGTGCGGACCATGCCGAGGGCCGCCTCGGTGAGTTCGGCGCACTGGTCGGGGGTGGCCCGGGCGGCGGCGAGCCCTGCCGCGACGGGTTCGATCGCGGAGCGCAGCACGGTCAGGGAGCGCAGCTGGCGGGGGCGGTCGGCGCCGGCGAGCCGCCAGCGGATGACGCGCGGGTCGTAGACGTTCCACTCCTCGGCGGGGCGGACGGTGACGCCGACGCGCCGGCGGGACTCCACCAGGTGCATGGATTCCAGGACCCGGACGACCTCCCGGACCACCGTGCGCGAGGCGTCGAAGCGCTCGGCGATCTCGTCGGTGCGCAGGACGCTGCCCGGCGGGTGCTCCCGCGCCGTGATCGCGAGGCCGAGGGTGTCCAGCACGCGGGAGTGGAGGCCCTGGCCAGGACTGCCTTCGGTGGTCATGGCGCAAGCGTACGGTGACGCCTTCACCCACCACAGATATGATGTTTCACGCCACACTCTTGAATAAGTACTACTTAATGCGCTTCAGTGGTGCCCGCACGAACCGATGTCGACGAGGACAGCGAGGTACGGCGTGAGCACGCAGCGCGTCATTGTGGTGATGGGCGTGGCCGGCACGGGCAAGACGACCGTGGGCCGGCTGCTCGCGGACGCGCTCGGCATTCCGTACGCGGAGGGCGACGCCTTCCACCCGGCGGCCAATGTCGCCAAGATGTCGGCCGGCACCCCCCTGGACGACGCGGACCGGTGGCCGTGGCTGGACGCCATCGGCGACTGGATCCGCCAACGGGCCGGGAGCGGTGGCGCGGTGGTCGCGGCTTCCGCGCTCAAGCGGTCCTATCGGGACCGGCTGCGCGCCGCCGCGCCCCGGACGGTGTTCGTCCACCTCACCGGTGAACGCCCGCTGATCGAGCGGCGGATGGCGGCCCGCACGGGCCACTTCATGCCCACCGCCCTGCTGGATTCGCAGTTCGCCACCCTGGAGCCGCTCCAGGAGGACGAACTCGGCGTCGCCGTCGACGTGTCCGGATCCCCGGAAGAGATCACCGAACGGGCGCTGGCCGCCCTCCGTCAGCTCCGTACGCCCGAGAGCTAGAGAACCGAAGGAAACGTCTCCGTGACCCGTCTCAGCGTCGAGACACTGGCGGCGGCCGGCACCGGACCGATCACCTCGGCCGGGAACACCCAGCTGGGTATCGCCGTCCTCGCCGGCATCGCCGTCATCGTCCTGCTCATCACCCGCCTCAAGCTGCACGCCTTCCTGGCGCTGACGCTCGGCTCCCTCGCCCTCGGGGTCTTCGCGGGCGCGCCGTTGGCCAAGACCCTCACCAGCTTCACCGCCGGCCTCGGCTCCACGGTCGCGGGCGTGGGGGTTCTCATCGCGCTCGGCGCGATCCTCGGGAAACTGCTGGCCGACTCCGGCGGCGCTGACGAGATCGTGGACACGATCCTCGCCCGCGCCAAGGGCCGGGCCATGCCCTGGGCGATGGTGCTGATCGCCTCGGTGATCGGGCTGCCGCTCTTCTTCGAGGTCGGCATCGTGCTGCTGATCCCGGTGGTCCTGCTGGTCGCGAAGCGGGGCAACTACTCCCTCATGCGGATCGGCATTCCGGCGTTGGCCGGCCTGTCGGTGATGCACGGGCTGATCCCGCCGCACCCCGGGCCACTGGTCGCCATCGACGCGCTCCACGCGAACCTGGGCGTCACCCTCGCCCTCGGCGTAGTCGTCGCCGTCCCGACCGTGATCATCTCCGGGCCGCTGTTCGCCCGGTACGCGGCCCGCTGGGTGGACGTACCGGCGCCGGAGCACATGATCCCGCAGCGCCCGACGGCGGAGCCGGGGCACCGCCCGCGCTTCGGGGCCACGGTCTTCACGGTGCTGCTGCCGGTGGTCCTGATGCTGGTGAAGGCCCTGGTCGACATCCTCGTCAACGACCCGGCCAACGGGGTGCAACGGGTCACGGACGTCGCCGGATCCCCGCTGATCGCGCTGCTCGCCGCGGTCCTCGTGGGCATGGTCACGCTCGGCCGGGCGGCCGGTTTCACCCGGGCCCGGCTGTCCGTCACGGTCGAGAAGTCGCTGGCCCCGATCGCGGGCATCCTGCTGATCGTGGGCGCGGGCGGCGGCTTCAAGCAGACCCTGATCGACGCGGGCGTCGGCCAGATGATCCTCGACCTGTCGAAGGACTGGGCGATACCGACCCTGCTGCTCGCCTGGCTGATCGCCGTGGCCATCCGCCTGGCCACCGGTTCGGCGACGGTGGCCACCATCTCGGCCGCAGGCCTGGTGGCCCCGCTCGCCGCGGGCATGCCGACCGCCGAGACCTCGCTGCTGGTCCTCGCCATCGGAGCGGGCTCACTGTTCTTCAGCCACGTCAACGACGCCGGATTCTGGCTGGTCAAGGAGTACTTCGGGCTGAGCGTCGGCCAGACCCTCAAGACCTGGTCGGTGATGGAGACCGTCATCTCGGTGGTCGGCCTGGGCTTCGTCCTGCTGCTCTCACTCGTCCTGTGACCACCGGGGCCCGGCGGCCGCGGCCACGAGGAGATGCCGCACCGCCGCGGCGGGCGGGCCCGGCGGGACCGCCAGGTAAGTCGTCAGCGCGGGGGCGGTCAACGGGCGGATCGTGGTACGCGGCGGCTTCGGCAGCGGCCCCACCTCGTAGAACACCGTCCACGACGGGGTCTCGGGGGCCGCGCCGATCGCCGTGAGGGTGGCCTGCGGATCGGTGAAGGGCGGGCCTTGCGGCACGGCGGCGCCCAGAGCCCGGGTGATCAGGTCGTGGAACGGCGGATTCTGCTCCCGGGGTGCCAGGCGCACCGGAAGGTGCGCGAGCCGGTCCGGGCTCAGGGCCGGGGCCTCGGCAAGAGGGTGACCGGCCGGCAGGGCGACGTACAGCGGATCCTCCCAGAGCGGCAGCACCTCCAGGCCGGCGGCCGTGGATACGGCCCGCACGAGCGCCGCGTCCAGCTCGCCGCAGCGGACGGCCTCCAGGCGCCCGGTCACCGGCAGCCGGCTCAGCCGGACCCGGAGCCGGAGCCGGGGTACGCGAGCGGCCAGCTCGTCCAGCAACCGGTAGATGGTCCCCCGGCCCGTGGATCATGCCCAGCCGCAGCGTCCCTTCCTCCCCCGAGCCGATGCCGGCCGCCACCTCCCGCATGCGGTCGGCGGCAGCGGCGAGGACGGCCCGCGCCTCCGTCAGCAGGCGCTCCCCGGCGGCGGTCAGGCGCACCCGTCGCGCGGTGCGGTCGACGAGGGTCAGGGCCGGCTCACGTTCGAGCCGGCCGATCTGCTGGCTGACCGCCGACTGGACGATGTGCAGCCGCTCGGCTGCCCGGCCGAAGCCCTGCTCCTCGGCCACCGCCACGAAATACCGCAGCTGCCGCAGCTCCATCCGCGTCCCCCGTCCCTCGCGATCAGTGATCGTTCCACCAGGCGAACGGCGCTGGTTCGGCGGCTGTTCCCCGGGTCGAATGGAGGCGTTGGCGGACGTACGGCGAAAGGGCGGCGACGATGACAGAAAACACCCGGACGGGCGCGCTGGTCGTGGGCGCCGGGGAGGCGGAGCAGGTGCCGCTGCCCAGCGGCGGAGCCTTCCGGCTGCTGGCGGACGGGGGCGCGGCGGGCGTGAACCGGCTCACCCTCGGCGAGGGTGCGCCGTGGGCGCCGAACCATCTCCACAGGCGGTCGGCCGAGCTGTTCTACGTGCTCGGCGGGGCCGCGGACTTCCTGTTGGACGGCGAACCCGCGCGGGTGGACGCGGGCGGGCTGGTCCTCGTACCGCCGGGCCTGCCGCACGCGTTCGGGGCTGCGCCCGGCGGGGGCGCCGACCTGCTGGTGGTGCTGACGCCGGGAGTGGAGCGGTTCGGGTACTTCCGGGCGCTCGGGCGGATCCAGCACGGTCTGGAGCCCTTCGAGGGACTGCTGGGCGACCAGGAGAGGTACGACGTTCACTTCGTCGGCGCGGCGGCGGGCTGACGGTCAGCCGGTACGTCGTTCCTCGTCGAGCTGCGCGGCGGCCAGGGCGAAGCCGTTCGCGGCGGTGGCGCAGCGGTCGGCGAGCGTGGAGACCTCGGCGCGGAAGGCGGCGCCGCGGGGGCCCGGCCACTCCAGCGCGGCGGCGCTCGCGCGCAGTGTCCGGGCGTGCGAGCGCAGGGCGGCGGCGTGGGTGCGCAGGCCGTCGACCGGACCCGGCGGGTGGGGGCGCAGCTGCGGGAGTTCGCAGGTCCGGGGGCGGGTGGAGTCGGTCATCGGCGGTGTCCTCGACGGTCGAAGAGGCGGGAGCGGAGCGGGCGGCGCAGGCGGGTGGCGGGGCCGGGGCCGCGGTGGAAGAAGGCCCAGAACGCGGCGCCGAGCCCGAGGAGCGGCTCGGCGGTCACCGCCCGGCCGGTGGCGACCTGCCAGCCCGCGTGGTCGTTGAAGGGGTTCTCGTCGGTGAGGGCGTTCCAGGCGAGGATGTCAGCGAAGGAGGGCGTCAGCAGGGCGAAGGCCCGCCCGGCGCCCCGGTCACGCATGATCTCCCGGAACAGGCGGACGGCCTCGGCCTGGCGGTCCTCCTCCACGGCCTTGAGAACGGCCGCCGATCCGGGGTCTTCACGGAGTTCGGGGCGGGCCGCGCTCGCGGCCCGGATCCGCGCCTTGAGCCCGCAGACGGCGAGGGTGACCGCCAGGCTTTCCCGCCGGGCCAGGATCCCGGCGAGCCGCCCGGCTCCGGCCACGCGCCGGCCGCGCGGGGCCCAGCCGAGCCCCGCCGGGTCGGTGAGGGTGCGCAGCAGGGTGCGCCAGGCGAGACGGGGGCGGCCTCCCCGGGCCAGGGCGACGGTGGGCAGGCGGGCGCCGAGGGCGAGGCCGGAGGCGTAGCGGGCGGCCTCGCCGACCGCGTCGGCGGCGTCGGCGAGTTCGCGGCACAGGCCTTCCAGCAGGTCTGCGTCCGGGGAGGTGGACGCGGGGGTCGCGGTGTCGGACATGGGGTCCTCGCGTGGTTCGGCGGGGGAAGGGGATGGGGATCGGGATGGGGGACGGAGCGGACGGGAACGAGGGCCGGCGGAGCGGAAGCCGCGCGCGTCAGCGGCGGGGAGGCCTCGGGGGCGTCCGGCGGGTCAGGGTCGGACAGTCCGGGCCGGCAGGTGCCGTGGGGGCCACGGTCCGCCGCGACACTCCCGTGTGCCCCGGGGGTCCGGCGTCGTGGACGGCGGGGCCGGAAGCGGGCGCCCGCCCTCGGCGTCCGTACGCATCCGGTACCTCCCCACGGCCGGAAATCAACGGTCGGTGACATCGGGATCACCGTACGTCGCCCGTGAAAGCTCCGCGCTCCGAGCGCTACCCGAGGGGGTCGGGCTCCGCGAGCAGCGCCGCGGCGTCCAGGCCGGTGGCGAGGTAGGACGTGAAGACTTCGTTGTGCAGCGCCCAGGGAGAGCGTCGGCGGCGGACGAGCGCGATGGCCTCGTCGGGCGTCAGGCCGCGCTCGACCAGGCACTGGGCGACGACGAGGCCGGACCGGTTGTAGCCCGCGTAACAGCGCACGAGGGTGATGAGGCCCTCGTCCAGGGCGAGTGCGGCGGCGCGGGCCAGGCGCTGGACGGTGCGGAGCTGGCCGGCGGAGAGGGTCGCGTCGGGCATCTCCGCGACGAGGTGCTCGGCGCGCGGGGCGGGCCCGTGGCCCGGCCGGGTGTACAGGCTGATGACGAGGTCGAACTCGTCGACCGCGACGGCGGGCAGCAGTTCCCCCGCCGGGTCGGTCCAGTAGTGGCCGCCCATCCAGAGGCCGGGCGCGACCTCGTCCCACGGGGCCTGCGGGCCGGGTATGTCGCGGCGCTTCTGGCGGGTCTGGTCCATGCGGGTCGCGCCTCCTCCGGCGGGTACCCGAAATCGTATCCAACACCACGTCAGGAAGGGCCCGTTCAGCCGAACACGGCCTCCCGGAAGGCGGTACGGAGCGGGACGCCGGGGGGCGTCGGGGCGCTGGGGGCGCTCGGGGCGCTCTGGGCGTCCGGTGCACTCGGGGCGTCCGGTGCGCTCGGGAGGAGGACCGCCCAGCGTCGGTGGCGGGCGGAGACCCACAGGGCGGGACCGTCGTCGGCCGGGGCGTGGTGGGCCCAGACGCCGTGGGGGGCGGGGTGCCAGAGGAGGCCGCGGGCGGGGGTGAGTTCGCCGGTGCGGATGCGCAGGGACTCGGACGTCCAGTCGTGGCTGATGCCCGCCCGCCCGCCGGGCTCCGCCGGGTCCGCCGGATTCCGCGGGTCCGCCGCAGCGAGGACGTGGCGCAGGAAGCGGACGAGGTCGGCGAGCGGCGCGCGCAGGGTGCCGTCGGCGAACCGGGTGCGCGTCATGCCGAGGGGGCGCCAGATCCGGGTGGCGGCGAGATCGGCGAGGGGACTGCCGGAGAGGTGTTCGGCGAGGCGGGTGAGGGCGGCCGTACCGCCGTGGTGCGTGAGCAGGTGGTGGGCGGTCGTCCCGTCGGGGGTGTCGGCGGCGGAGGCGTCCCCGTAGGCGGCGAGCGGTGTGTGCAGGAGGAGCGCGCCCTCGTCGACGAGGCTTCCGATGGCGGGCCAGACCGCGAGGACGGCGACGAGCCCGTCCACGTCGGTCTCGGTGCTCCCTGCGCTGCCGCCGTCCGATCCGGCGTGGACCCCGTCGGGTCCGCCGACAGCCCAGACGGCCCCGGGAGCGGCGGCGTCCAGGAGGGCCCGGATCCGTTCTGACTGATGGGTCTGGGACGTCATGGTGCCCCACGCTAACCGCCTGCCGGGGCACCCCGCAGCACGTCGCCACCCGGCCCACCCGAATGATGGACGGCCGGTGAGAGGCCCGCGGGAGGGGCGCCCGGAAGCCCCGCGATCGGTCCGCCCGGTGGCCTTCCCCGGCCGGGCAGGCCAGCCTGGGGACATGACCGCGCCCGCGCCCGGTGTTCCGCTCGGCTCCGCCCGGGGCCGGTGGATCGTGCTCGCCACGGTGCTCGGCTCGGGCATGGCCATGCTGGACGCGACCGTGGTCAACGTCGCCCTCCCCAGCATCGGGCGGGACCTCGACGCCGATCTGGCGGTGCTCCAGTGGACCGTGAACGCCTACCTGCTGACCCTCGCCGGGCTGATCCTGGTCGGCGGGGCGCTCGGCGACCGGTTCGGGCGGCGCCGGATCTTCGTACTCGGCGTGGTCTGGTTCGCGGTGGGCTCGCTGCTGTGCGGGCTCGCGCCGAACGCCGGGGTGCTGGTGGCGGCCCGCGCGCTCCAGGGCATCGGCGGCGCGCTGCTGACCCCCGGTTCGCTGGCGCTGATCCAGGGCTCGCTCCGCGCGGAAGACCGGGCCCGGGCGGTGGGCCTGTGGTCGGGGCTGGGGGGTGTCGGCGCGGCCGTGGGGCCGTTCGTCGGCGGCTGGCTGGTGGACGGGCCGGGCTGGCGCTGGGTGTTCCTGCTGAACGTGCCGGTGGCCGCGCTGTGTGTGCCGGTGGCGCTGCGGCGCGTACCGGAATCACGGGATCCGGAGGCGCACGAGGGGTTCGACGTGGTCGGGGCGGCGCTGGGCGCGGCGGCGCTCACCCTGGTCACCTACGCCCTGATCGAGGCCCGGTCCGGCTCCGCGACCGTCGTCGCGGCGGCGGTGGGCGGGGTCCTGCTGGGCGCCGCGTTCGTGTACGTCGAGCGGCGGCGGGCCGATCCGATGCTGCCGCCCGAGATCTTCGCCTCCCGGCAGTTCACCGCCGTCAATCTGGTCACCCTGTGCGTGTACGCGGCCTTCGGCGGCTTCTTCTTCCTCGTCGTGCTCCAGCTCCAGGTGGTCGCCGGGTACTCGGCCCTGGCCGCCGGGGCCGCGCTGCTGCCCACGACCGCGCTGATGCTGCTGCTGTCGGCGCAGGCGGCGGCGGTCGGGGAGCGGATCGGGCCGCGGATCCCCCTCACGGTGGGGCCGCTGCTGTGCGCGGCCGGGGTGCTGCTGACGCTGCGGGTGGGGCCGGGAGCCTCCTACGCCGCCGACGTGCTGCCGGCTCTGGTGGTGATGGGCGCCGGCCTGGTGACCTTGGTGGCTCCGCTGACCGCGACCGTGCTGGCCTCCGTGGATCCGGGCCGGGCGGGTCTGGCCAGCGGCATCAACAACGCCGCCGCGCGGGTCGCCGGACTCCTCGCCGTGGCGGCTCTGCCGCTGCTGTCCGGGATGGATCCGGACGCGTACCTGTCGCCGGACGCCTTCGACGCCGCCTACGGGCGGGCGATGCCCTGGTGCGCCGGGCTCCTGGTGGTCGGCGCGGCGCTGGCCTGGGCGACCGTACGCGTGCCCGCGTCCGGGGCCCCCCGAACGCAGTGCCGTACGCAGTGCGGGGTCAATTCCCCGCCGCTCGAGCCGCCGGAGGCGGGAGGGCGGGCGTCTTGACTGAAATTTCAGTCAGTGCGAGGGTTCCTGAACCCGCGCTTCCCCGTCCGGCCCTTTCGGAGGCCCGCATGAGTCCAACGAATCCGCTGAATCCACGCCGCAGAACCCTGCTGCGCTCGGCGGCAGCCGGAGCGGCGGGGATCGTCCTTTCCTCCTCCGCCGCTCAGCCCGCGACGGCGGGCGGTGCGGCGCGGACCGGGCGCCGGATGACCGTGCCCGGCGACCACGTCCCGCACCTGCGCACCTGGATGGCGTGGCCCTCCAGCCGTTCCCTCTGGGGCCCCGACCTCGCCGGGGTGCAGCGGGACATCGCCCTGATCGCCCGTACCGTCGCCCGCTACGAGCCGGTGCTGATGTGCGCGGCCGACGCGAGCGCGGCCGCCACCGCGCGGGCACGCTGCGGATCCGCCGTCACCGTCACCTCCTCCCTCCCCGTCGACGACCTGTGGATGCGCGACACCGGCCCGGTCTTCCGCCGCGACGGCGCGGGTTGCGTGGACGCCGTCGGGCTGAACTTCAACGGCTGGGGCGGCAAACAGCCCCACCGCGAGGACGCCGGCGTCGCCCGGCTGATCGCCGCCCGCGAGTCGCTGCCGTTCACCCGGACCGCCTTCACCGGCGAGGGCGGCGCCGTCGAGACCGACGGCGACGGCACCCTCATGGCCACCGAGAGCAGCCTGGTCAACGAGAACCGCAACCCCGGCCTGAGCAGGGCCCAGGTCGAGGCCGAGGTCCTCGCCGCGTACGGCGCGGACCGGATGATCTGGGTCCCCGGGATCAAGGGCCAGGACATCACCGACGACCACATCGATGTCACGTCCCGGTTCGTCCGCCCCGGCGTCGTGATGGTCCAGGTGCCTCCTGCGGACCGCACCGACATCTGGGCGAAGGACGCCCGCGAACAGCTGGCGATCCTCTCCGCGGCCACCGACGCCAAGGGCCGCCGTCTCCAGGTCCTGCGCGTCGACGGCCCGGTGACACCGCGCTCCGACCACCCCGACTTCGTCGACTCCTACCTCAACTTCCACCTCGTCAACGGTGCGGTGATCACCGCCCGGTTCGGGGACGGCGCCCGGGACGCCGGAGCGCGGCAGGCGCTGGCCGCCGCCTTCCCCGGCCGGGAAGTGGTCCAGCTCGACGTGGACCGGCTGATGGGCGGAGGCGGGGGCATCCACTGCTCGACGATGCAGCAGCCCGCCCCCGTCGACGCCTGATCCTCATGTGCTGGAGCGCGGCGGCGGATCTGACGGCGGGCACCCTCATCACCGCCGTGGGCCTGGTGTGCGTGGCGCGCGTGCGGCGGGCCCGGGACCTGCCCGTCGCCGCGCTGCCGCTGCTGCTGGGCGCGCACCAGCTGGTGGAGGCCGCCGTCTGGCGGTCGGACGGCGGCTGCGGGCCGGCCGCGACGGCCTGGGCGGTGATCGCCCTGCCGCTGCTGCCGGTCTGGCTGCCCCTCGGGGTGCTGCTGGCCGCCGGACCGGGGGCCCGGCGCCGCCTGTGGGGGCCGGCGGCCGTCGGTCCGGCCACGGCGGCGGTGCTCGCGTACTGCCTGGCGACGCGGCCGGTGTCCGCCGAGATCCGGGGGCACACGATCGGCTACGGCGTGGATGTGCCGTACGTGCCGCTGGTGCTGGCGGGCTACCTGTTCGCCACGCTCGGCGCGCTGCTGCTGGCCGGTGATCGGTGGCTGCGGCTGCTGGGTGCCGTGCTGGCCGCCGGGGCGGTGCTCTGCGCGGCGCTGTGGCGGCTGGAGTTCGCCTCCACCTGGTGCGCCTTCGCGGCGGTGGCGTCGCTGCTGGTGTTCGGCTGGGTCCGGCGCCCGGCGGCGTCCCCTTACTGGTTCTCGGCGCCCAGCACGAAGAGCAGGTAGACGAAGAAGGCGAAGAGGTGGCCGACGAACAGGTAGGCGATCAGCCGGATGATCAGGCCGCGCGGGAATTTCGACTCGATCCGGCGGAGCACGCTCGGCGCGGACGCCGGCTGCGGCTCCGTGGGCTGCGGTGCGTGTGACACGTTCTCTCCCTCATCGGTGGTGCGTGGTGGTGGCGCCGCCGAGGCACAGGCCGGCGAGGCTGCTCTGCAGCAGGGTGTGGACGAACAGCAGCTCGGCCCCGCCGGACTCGGCCGCGCCGATGCGGTGCGCGGTGAGGGAGTCGAAGTGCGCGCTGTCCCCCGGCTCCAGCAGGTGTTCGCTCTCCCCCAGGTGCAGCCGCAGCCGTCCGGTGAGCACGTACAGCCATTCCTCCCCGGGATGGACGCGGACCAGCTCGCCCTGGCCGCGGCCGTAGGGGACGTGCACGCGCAGCGCCTGCATCCCGCGTCCGGAGCCGCCGGCCCGCCAGTACGTCCACCCGTCGGCCTCGCGGGCCCCGGGACCGCCCGCCCGTACGATGGGATCGGCCGCGGCCGGGGTCTCGCCGAGCAGTTCGGAGACCGTCGTACCGTAGGTGCGGGCGAGCCCGAGCAGCAGCGGCAGCGAGGGCTGGCGCCGGCCGGTCTCCAGCCGGGAGAGGTGTGCGGGCGAGAGCCGGGCCCGTGCGGCGGCCGCCTCCAGGGTGAGTCCGGCGCGTCGGCGCAGGTCACGCAGTTGCGGGGCCACGGTGGGGAGGTCGTCGCGGACGCCGTCGGGTCCGTCAGGGGTCATACCCCGATTGAGCCAGAGTGTTACCTTGCTGGCAATCTTCCGTGCCTCTGAGGCAAACTCACCCGGACCGGCCGCCCTGCTCCAGCACGGTTTCCACCGTGTCGGCCTCCTCCGCGCTCTTGTCCGGGCGGTGCCGCAGCACCCGGGCGAAGCGCAGGGCGACCCCCGCCGGATAGCGGGAGGAGCGTTGCAGGCCGTCGTAGGCGATCTCGACGACCAGCTCCGGCCTGACCCGCACCGTGAAGCCGTCGTCGCCCACCGACAGCTCGCGCAGCCGCCCGGTCTGCCAGCGCAGCATCTCGTCGGTGAGCCCCTTGAAGGTCTTGCCGAGCATGGCGTACGTGCCGTCGGCGGCCCGCGCGCCCAGGTGCAGGTTCGACAGCAGGCCGGTGCGCCGGCCGTGGCCCCATTCGGCGGCGAGGACGACCAGGTCGAGGGTGTGGACCGGTTTCACCTTGAGCCAGTGCCTGCCGCGCCGGCCCGCCGCGTAGACGGAGTCCAGCGCCTTGACCATCACCCCCTCGTGCCCGCGTCGCAGGCTCTCCGCCGCGAACTCCTCGGCCTGCTCCCCCTGCGCGGCCGGGTCCTCGACCGCCAGGCGGCGGATCCGGGCGGTCTCGGGGACGAGGGCGGCGAGCGCCGCGTACCGCTCGCGGACCGGCAGGTCGAGCAGCACGTCCTCACCGGAGACCAGCAGGTCGAAGAAGTAGGCGCTCACGGGGAGGGTCCGCCGCGCCGCCGCCACGTCCATCCGGGAGCCGACCCGGCTCGCGATCTCCTGGAACGGCACCGGTCGGCCGTCGGGCGCCTGCCCGATGACCTCGCCGTCGAGGACGAACCGCTCCCCCGGCAGGCTCCGGGCCAGCTCGGCCACCTCAGGGAGCCGGTCGGTGATCTCGTCCAGGGAGCGCGTGTAGATCCGTACCTCGTCCCCCTCCCGGTGCACCTGGACGCGGATCCCGTCGAGTTTCTCCTCCACGGCGCAGGGCCCGAGCGCGGACAGGGCCTCGGCCACGGACTTGGCGCTCCCGGCCAGCATGGGCTGTACGGGCTGCCCGACGCGCAGGGTCACCGAGCCCAGCGCCGTCTCTCCCCCGGCCAGCACCGCCGACGCCACCCGGGCCAGCGAGCCGTCCAGCATCACGGCCCGGCGCAGGGCGGCGGCCGGCACCCCGGCAGCCGCCGCCACCCCTTCCAGGGCGACCGCGTCCAACGCGCCCTGGCGTACTTCCCCGGACAGCAGGCTGCGCAGGAACCGCTGTTCGGCCGCGGTGGCGGCGCCCAGCAGGCCGTCCATGATCCGGCGGCGCTCGGCCTGGGACCCCGGGCCGGCGACGGCGGCGAGTTCGGTCACGGCCTCGTCGACGGCGCTGACGCTCAGCGTGGGCAGGGCGGCGGGGGCGATCTCGCGGCCGAGTGTGCGCCAGCCGATGCCCGGACGGCCCTGTGGGAGACGCCCGGAGAGGTAGGAGATCACCAGGCCGGCCTCCTCGGGGGGCGCGGCCGCGAACAGCTCGGCGAGCAGGGCGGTCTTGCGGGACCGGGCGGAGGTCTCGGCCACCTCCCGGGACACGCGCGCGACCTCGGCGAGCAGCATGGGGCCCATCTTCCCGCTACCCCGCGTCCCCCGCAGGTCGCGGGGTCGTACGGCAGGCGCGGTATGCGGGCGGCGGCGTGTACTCCTCGAGAAGGTGCCGGGGTCCCCCTGAGGGAGCTCGGGGAAGCGGATCCCGGGCTTTAGGGTTCCGGTATGAAGCTCCGACCGCCCCGGCGCCGCCGAGACCGCCTGCTCACCGGCGCCGCCGCACTCGCCGTCCTGGCGGGGGCCGGCACCTGGACGGCCACCGCCGCGTCCGGCGACGCCCCGGCCCCGCACCGCGTGGACCAGGTGGTGAAGATGCCGGGCGTGCCGACGCCCGGCGTGGACACCCCGGCCGCCGCGATCGACATCGACACCTCCTACTTCACCGCCGGAGACGCGGCGAGGAAACGCCCCGCCGTGCTCCTCGGGCACGGCTTCGGCGGCAGCAAGGACGACGTCCGCGCCCAGGCGGAGCGCCTCGCCCGCGACGGGTACGCCGTCCTGACCTGGTCGGCGCGCGGCTTCGGCCGCTCCGGCGGCCGGATCGGGCTCAACGATCCCGAGCACGAGGTCAAGGACGTCTCCGCGCTCGTCGACTGGCTCGCCCGGCGCCCCGAGGTACGGCTCGACGCCGACGGGGATCCGCGGGTCGGCGTGGCCGGGGCCTCGTACGGCGGGGCGGTCTCGCTGCTGGCGGCCGGGTACGACCGGCGGGTGGACGCGATCGCCCCGCAGATCACGTACTGGAATCTGGCGGACTCCCTCTTCCCCCAGGGCGTCTTCAAGAAGCTCTGGGCCGGCATCTTCTTCACCACCGGCGCGGCGGGCGGCCTCCAGCCGGCGCAGCCGCCCGCCGGCGCGGGAGTCCCGCCGGTGCAGGCCCATCGCCAGGGACAGCCGGGAGGAGTTGCCGTCGGCCGCGACGACCAGCGGGGCGTGGAAGG
>NZ_JBSFTP010000067.1:0-40619 GCF_053591315.1 Streptomyces sp. NPDC003042 | reverse complement strand
GGGACCTCCTCGACGAGGACGAGCGCACCGTCCTGCGCCGGCTGTCCGTCTTCGCGGGCGGCTGCGACCTGGCCGCCGCCGAAGAGGTCTGCGCAGACGGAGTCCGCCTCGACGTCGCCCACACCCTGGGCTCCCTCGTCGACAAATCCCTCGTCGTCGCCACCCCCGACGGCTCCGGCATGCGCTACCGCCTCCTGGAGACGGTCGGCGAATACGCTGCCGAGCGGCTCGCCGAGGCCGACGGCGACCGGGCGGCCACCGAGCGCCGCCACCTCGTCCACTACCGCGAACTCGCCCGCGCCCACGAGCCCCTGCTGCGCTCCCACACCCAGCGGGCAGCCGCCGAGCGGCTCGCCACCGAGTACGAGAACCTCCGTACCGCCCTGCGCCGCGCCGTCGCGGGCCGCGACGCCCAGGAAGTCCTGTGCCTCGTCCACTCGCTCGTCTGGTACTGGTACACGCACGACCTGCGCACCGAGTCCCGGCACTGGTCGAACGCCGCCGCGGCGCTCGGACCCGACCCCTTCGCGCCCCCGGTCGTCCCCGCCGAACCCGTCCACGAGCGGATCGTCGACACGCCGCCGCCCTACAGCGGCGAACTGCTCACCGAGGGCTGGCGCGGCATCCAGATGATCCGGCTGGTCGCCCGCGACCAGAACAACGACAACTGGAACAGCCCCGAGGTCCGCACCCAGATCGACGGCATACTCGCCGCCTACCGCCCCGGACTCCCGCAGACCTGCCGGGTCCCCGCCAATTTCTGGGTCTACGCCGTCATGATCTCCGGCGACGCCGCGCTGCTCCAGCGCGTCCTGGACGCGTCCGTGGACAGCTCCCGCGACCTCGGCTACCGCTGGGAACTCGCCTCCGCCCTCCAACTCCGTGCCAACATCCTCGCCAACCGCGCCGACTGGGCCGGCGACGCGTCCCGCGACGCCGACGAGAGCCATGCCCTCTTCCGTGCGCTCGGCGACGACTGGGGCTGCGCCGAGGCGCTGTCCGCCCGCGCCGAGTCCCGGGAGAAGTGCGGCGAGTACGCCCTGGCCGGGCAGGACTACCGCGCCGCGATCGAGCACGCCGAACGCCTGGGTGCCAAGGCGTTCGTGACGGTGCTGCGGGTACGGATGGCCGGGACCCTCTCCGAGAACGGCCGGATCGAGGAGGCCGAGGAGATCCTCAGGGAGGTCCTCGCCACCGAACTGCATTACGGCAACGAGGCCCTGCCCGCCGCCCGGCTGTTCCTCGCGGGCATCCTCGGCCGCACCGGGCGGATCTGCGAGGCCCGCACCCAGCTCCGGTCGCTGCGCGAGGAGTTCGCGTTCGGCGCGTACGCGGTCTTCGACGTGTTCTTCCTGGCCACGGTGGCCTGGCTGGACAACCAGGAGGGCAAGCACGAGGACGCGCTGGCGCTGATCCGCGAGGCCACGCACTCGGCCATGGATCCGCTCGCGCTGATGGTCGCCCCGCAGCTGCCCGCCGTCTACCTGCTGACGGCGGCGGTCGCCCTCGCCTCGCCGGGCGGCCCGGGGCGGGAGCACGACGCCGCGCGGCTGCTCGGCGCCTACCGGGCCCATCTGCCCCCCGGGCACGTCCCGGTGACCACGGAACGCGCGGACGCCGCCCTCGCCGAGGAGCTGACGCGGGCCGCGCTGGGTGACACCGCGTACGAGGCCGCGTACGCCGAAGGCGGTGACCTCACCCTGGAGGAGGCCACCGCCCTCATCTGACCCGACGACCGGCCCGGGCCCGTCCGGGACGCGATCCGGAACGGACCGGGCCGTGGGTCAGGTCCATGGGCGGGCTTAGGTCTTCTGACGGAACTTGCGCACCGCGAGCGGCATGGTGACCGCCGTGATGGCGATGGACCAGGCCAGGGTCATCCACACCGAGTTGCCGACCGGGGTTCCGTTGATCAGGGCACGGGCCGCGTCGGCCAGGTTGGACAGCGGGTTGTAGTCCGTGAAGGCCTGCAGCCAGCCCGGCATGGTGGACGGCTTGGCGAAGATCGAGCTGCCGAACTGCAGCGGCATCAGGACCAGCATGGCCATGCCCTGCACGGCCTGGGCGGTCTTCATGGTGAGGCCCAGCAGGATGAAGATCCACATCAGGGAGGCGCCGAAGACGACCGACAGGCCGATGGAGAGGAACAGGTCCAGAACCGAGCCCCGGATCGACAGGCCGAGGATGAAGCCCACGCAGAGCAGGATCGCGATGGCGACCAGCATCCGGCCGACCTCGACGACGATCTTGGCGAGCAGGACGGACGACCGGGCGATCGGCATGGACCGGAAGCGGTCCATCACGCCCTTCTTGAAGTCGTCGTTGACCCCGGTGCCCACCGCCATGGCGATGTTCATGCCCATCATGGCCATCAGGCCGGGGATCAGATAGCTGACGTACTCGCCCTGGTTGCCCTTGCCGGAGACGGCGCCGCCGAAGACGAACACGAACAGCAGCGTGAAGATGATCGGCATGAACAGGACGTCGAACATCGACTCGGGGTCCTGCTTGATCTGCAGGGCGTTGCGGCGCACCAGGGCGCCGATGTGCCGCAGGTTGGCCCGCAGGCCGATCCGGCCCTCGCCGTGAGGCGCGGCTCCCGCCGGGGCCGCGGCGGGCGCGGGCGCCGTATCGGCGGGCTGCTTCGTCGTGGTTACGGTGCTCATGCCGCGACCTCCTCGGTCTGCTCGGTGGGAAGGGAGTCCCCGGCGTCGGCGGGCTTCTGGCCGGTGATGGACAGGAACACCTCGTCCAGGCTGGGCAGGTAGGTGCCGAGGTCGGCGATCGCGTACCCGCGGCCCGCCAGCAGGCCGACCACGGCGGTCAGCTGCTCGTCGCTGAGGATCGGGACCAGCAGCACGCCCTCGTCCGGCACCGCCTGGGAGCCGGCCACGCCGTCGAGCCCGGCCTCGGCCAGCGAGCGGGCCATGCCCGGCAGGTCCGACGAGGAAACGGGGCGGATCTTCAGGGTGCGGCCGCCGACGCGCGCCTTCAGCTCGTCGACCTTGCCGCTGGCGATGACCTTGCCGCGGTCGATGACGGTCAGCTCGCTCGCGAGCTGCTCGGCCTCCTCCATGTACTGGGTGGTGAGCAGGACGGTGGCCCCCTCGGCGACCAGCCGCTGGACCTCGTCCCACACCTCGTTGCGGGTACGGGGGTCCAGACCGGTGGTCGGCTCGTCCAGGTAGAGCACGGCCGGGTTGCCGATCAGCGAGGCGGCGAGGTCGAGCCGGCGGCGCATGCCGCCGGAGTAGTTCATGACGGCCTTCTTCGCGGCCTCGGTCAGGGAGAACCGCTCCAGCATCTCGTCCGCACGGCGGCGGGCGTCCTTGCGGGACAGGTCCAGCAGCCGGCCGATCATGTAGAGGTTCTCCCAGCCGGAGAGCTTCTCGTCGACCGAGGCGTACTGGCCGGTGAGGCCTATGGTCCGGCGCAGCTGGCGGGGCTGGCGGACCACGTCGTAGCCGGCGACCGTCGCGGTGCCGGCGTCGGGAGTGATCAGGGTGGACAGGCAGCGCACCAGGGTGGTCTTGCCGGCGCCGTTGGGTCCGAGCACCCCGAGGACCGTGCCCTCACGGACATCCAGGTCCACACCGTCGAGGGCTCGTGTTCCCTGGGGACCGCCATATTGCTTGACCAGCCCCCGTACCTCTACGGCGTTGGGATTCTTGTCGTTTCGCGTCATGTGCCCCATGGGAACATCCGCCACTGACAAAGCTCCGACAGACGACCGACAGAAGCCCTACAGCCCGCCGACACCCATGTCGGCGGGCTGTAGGGGAGTACCCGAGAACCCCTAGTGGAAGGCGTGCTCCTCCTGCGGGAACGTTCCGCCGACCACGTCCTCGGCGAAGGCCTTTGCCGCGTCACCCATGGTCTCGCGCAGGTTCGCGTACTGCTTCACGAACCGCGGCATCTTCCCGCCGGTCAGACCCATCATGTCGGTCCACACCAGCACCTGCGCGTCGCACTCCGAGCCCGCGCCGATGCCGACCGTCGGAATGTGCAGGGACCGGGTGACCTCGGCGGCCAGCTCGGCCGGAACCAGCTCCAGGACCACCGCGAAGGCTCCCGCGTCCTGCGCCGCCTTCGCGTCGCGCAACAGCCGGTGCGCCGCCTCGTCGCCGCGACCCTGCACCCGGTAGCCCATGGCGTTCACGGACTGCGGGGTCAGACCCAGGTGCGACATGACCGGGATGCCGGACTGGACGATCAGCTCGGTCTGGGCCAGCGAGCGCTCGCCGCCCTCCAGCTTGACCGCCCCGACCCCGGCCTCCTTGACCAGCCGGGTCGCACTGCGCAGCGCCTGCACGGCGCCTTCCTGGTAGGAGCCGAACGGCAGGTCGCCGATGATCAGGGCGCGGCTGGTACCCCGTACCACGGCCGCTGACAGCAGGGTCATCTCGTCCATCGTCACGGGGACGGTGGTCTCGTAGCCGAGGTGACAGTTGCCCATCGAGTCGCCGACGAGCATGACCGGGATGCCGGCCTCGTCGAAGACGGACGCGGTCATCGCGTCGTAGGCGGTGAGCATGGGCCACTTCTCGCCGCGCTCCTTGGCGAGAGTGAGGTCGCGGACGGTGATGCGCCGGGTGCCCGTGCCCCCGTAGAGAGTGGGGGAGGCGGCTTCGCGGGCAGGCGAAACGGCATGCGTCATTGCAACGGCTCCTTGTTCATCTCGAGGCACCCTTACGGCGTCCCCGGACTCACCCACCATGGTGGCACCCGTACGGCCCGGTGCGGAAGTGGCGAGGGTGTGGCGCGACGACCGGTCCGTCACGCTCCCGGCCCGTCTCCGGGCGCGCCCGAGCCAATGTGCGCGTTTCGTGACAAGCGGAACCCCGGCCGTACGGCCGTTCGTCCTCCCGGTCGTACGGCCGCAGCGGACGGCATGGCAGGCTTCGTACATCGCCTAGGGTCAAGGGGCGGGGACGGAGCGCGAGCACGGCAGCGAGGACATGGCATGGCACAGGCGTACATGACGGAGACGGGGAACGGCGGCTCCGAGCCCGGGCCCTCCCGACCCGGCCTCCGGCGCCGGCTGGCCGAGCTGGCCGAGCTGCGCCACGACCCGGGCATCTGGAAGCGCGGCATCGTGACCGCCGTGCTGGCCGCGCTGGTCTCCCTGGTCATGGTCCTGCACGCCGAGCTGCCCAACGACGTCGGCAACCTGGGAAGCCTCACCGAGACCTTCCTGCCCTGGCTGGGCCTGGCCGTGCCGGTGCTGCTGGTCGTCGCCGTCATCCGCAAGTCCGCCACCGCGCTGATCGCGATACTGCTGACGGCCGTGGTGTGGGTGAACCTCTTCGGCGGGCTTGTCACCGACAAGTCGGGCTCCGGCGGCAATCTGATGGTCGCCACCCACAACGTCGACGCCGACAACGCCGACCCGCGCGGCACCGCCGAGTCGGTGGCCAAGTCCGGAGCCGACGTGCTGGCCCTGACCGAGCTCAAGGGGGGCGTCGTCCCCGTCTACGAGAAGGCCCTGGCCGGCACGTACAAGTACCACGCCGTCGAGGGCACGGTCGGCGTGTGGAGCAAGTACCCGCTGACCTCCAGCAGGCCCGTCGACATCAAGATGGGCTGGACCCGCGCCATGCGCACCACCGTGGCCGGCCCCTTCGGCGAGGTCGGCGTCTACGTCGCCCACCTGCCCTCGGTGAGGGTCAAGCTCCAGGCCGGTTTCACCGCCAACCAGCGTGACAACAGCGCCGACGCGCTGGGCGCCGCGCTCGCCGCCGAACCGCTGAAGAAGGTCATACTGCTCGGCGACCTCAACGGCACCATGAACGACCGCGCCCTGTCCGAGGTCACCTCGCAGGTGCGCTCCACCCAGGGCGCGGCGGGCGACGGTTTCGGCTTCAGCTGGCCCGCCCAGTTCCCGATGGCCCGGATCGACCAGATCCTCGTGCGCGGGGTCAAGCCGGAGGCGTCCTGGACCCTGCCGCGCACGGGCAGCGACCACCTGCCGCTCGCCGCGCGGCTGACCGTGAGGAAGTAGGCCGTACCGCGCCGCGTCCTACGCGTGAAGGGGCCTCGCCGCATCAGCGGCGAGGCCCCTTTCCCGTGCGGGCCGAGCGCAGCGGCTACGCGTGCTCGCGCCAGCCGTTCGTGATCGGCAGCCGGCGGTCCTTGCCGAAGCCCTTCCCCGAGATCTTCGTGCCCGGCGGGTACTGGCGGCGCTTGTACTCGGCCATGTCCACCATGCGCAGGGTCTTGGCGACCAGCTCGCGGTCGAAGCCGCCCTCGACGATCGCCTCGAAGCCTTCGTCCCGGTCCACGTACCGCGCCAGGATCGCGTCGAGCACCGGGTAGTCCGGCAGCGAGTCCGTGTCCACCTGGCCCGGGCGCAGTTCGGCGCTCGGCGGTTTCGCGATGGAGTTCTCCGGGATCGGCGGGGTCTCGCCGCGCTCGGCCGCGGCCCGGTTGCGGTACTCCGCGAGCCGGAAGATGTCCGTCTTGTAGACGTCCTTGATCGGGCCGTAGGCGCCGACCGAGTCGCCGTAGAGCGTGGAGTAGCCGACGGCCAGCTCGGACTTGTTGCCCGGGGCCAGCACGATGTGGCCCTCCTGGTTGGAGACCGCCATCAGCATGGTGCCGCGCAGCCGGGACTGGAGGTTCTCCTCGGCCAGGCCGGTGAGGCCCAGCGCGCCCATGTACGCGTCGAACATCGGCTCGATCGGGACGGTCCGGAAGTTCAGGCCGGTCCGCTCGGCCAGATCGGCCGCGTCGCCCTTGGAGTGGTCCGAGGAGTACTTCGAGGGCATGGAGAGGCCGTAGACGTTCTGCGCGCCGATCGCGTCGCAGGCGATGGCGGCGACGAGCGCGGAGTCGATGCCTCCGGAGAGCCCGATCAGGACCGAGCGCAGTCCGTTCTTCTTGACGTACGCGCGCAGGCCGACGACCAGCGCGTCGTAGATCTCCTCGTCGTCGTCGAGCCGGTCGGCCTCGCCGCCGGTCACGACCGGCGCGTACGGCGCCACCGGCTCCTCGGACAGGATCACGCGGTCGATGCGCAGCCCGTCGTCCACGACGCCCCCGGGGGCGTCGGCGCGGGCGGCGGGCAGGTCGAGGTCGACCAGCACGCAGCCCTCGGAGAACTGCGGGGCGCGGGCGATGACCTGGCCGTCGGCGTCCACGACGATCGAGTCGCCGTCGAAGACCAGCTCGTCCTGGCCGCCGATCATGGCCACGTAGGCGAGGGTGCAGCCGGCCTCCTGGGCCCGCTTCCGGACCAGTTCGAGGCGCAGGTCGTCCTTCTTGCGCTCGTACGGGGAGGCGTTGACCGAGATCAGCAGCCCGGCCCCGGCGGCGCGGGTGGCCGGGACGCGGCCGCCGTCCTGCCAGAGGTCCTCGCAGATGGCCAGGGCCACGTCCACCCCGCGCACCCGGATCACGGGCTGCGTGTCGCCCGGTACGAAGTACCGGAACTCGTCGAAGACGCCGTAGTTGGGGAGGTGGTGCTTGGCGAAGCGCAGGACGACCTGGCCGCGGTGCAGCACGGCGGCCGCGTTCTGCGGGGAGCCGGCCGGACGGCCGAGCCGGGGCGTGGCCCTCTCGGAGCGGTCGAGGTAGCCGACGACGACCGGCAGTTCACCGAGGCCCTCGGCCGCCAGCCGCTCCGCGAGTTCGCGCAGTGCGGTACGGGAGGCCTCGACGAAGGAGCCGCGCAGGGCGAGGTCCTCGACGGGGTACCCGGTCAGCATCATCTCCGGAAACGCCACCAGATGGGCGCCCTGCTCGGCGGAGTGCCGGGTCCAGTGGACGACCGAGTCGGCGTTGGCGGCGATGTTGCCGACGTGCGAGTCGATCTGATTCAGCGCGAGGCGAAGTTGAGGCACGGGGCCCAGTGTAATCGTCTTTCTGACGCGATGTCCTGGGCCCCGGCCTTTTCCGGCGGTTTCCGGTGGGGCAGCCCGGCGGTGTCGGCCGGCCGGGGTCAGCCTGGCGGGGTCAGCCCGGCGGGGTCACCGAATGGGGCCGCTGAACTTCGCGGCGGGCAGCAGCACGCCGGGGGACACCTCGGCGCTGATGCTCTTCGTGCCCTCGGGAACCTCGAAGGCGACGGTGCCCGTGGAGGACCCGCCGGGCTCGATGACGCCCGTGACCGTCTTCGGCATCCGGCCGTCGAAGACGAGCTTGCCGGCGTCGCCCTGGTCGTCCGTGACCCTGGGCATCGCGTAGCCGACGCTGTGGCGCTTGTCCGTGGTGTTGGTGATGGTGAGCGTCACCTGCACCGCGTTGCCCACGTCCATGTACTTGTTGGCCGTGACGTACTTCCTCGGCGCCGACATGCTCACCTTGATGCCGTTGGGGTACGTGTACGTCTGGCCGAAGGCGAGCGGGGTGCTCATGCCCGGCCCCTCGGAAGGAGTCGTCGGCGGCATGCTGTAGGACGGTGGGGAGGGCAGGGTGAAGGGCTCCTCCTCGTCGTCCCAGTACGAGTCCTCGACGCTGCGGTCGATCTCCTTCTTCGTCTTGTCGATGAAGGCGACGGTGAGGAACCAGCCGCCCACCGAGGCGCCGAGGCTGAGCACGCCGAGGATGGTGCCCGCCAGCGCCATCCCCTTGCGGGGCGCGCCGGCCCGGGCGCGGACCAGTGCGGCGATTCCGAGGCCGAGGCCGGTCAGGCCGATGAGGGTGCCGATCCAGAAGAGCAGCGGGGTGAAGGCCACCGGGACCGCCACGATGCCGAGGACCAGGGCGGCGACGGCCATGCCGTTGGTGTCCGGGGTCGGAGCCGGATAGCCGGGATAGGCGCCGGGGTAGCCGGGGTACCCGGGCTGGCCGGGGTAGCCCGGGTACCCCGGACCGGAGGGCCGGCCCCACGGGTTCGCGGGCGCGCCCGGGGCGCCGTACGCACCGGCCGGGGGCGCGGGCCGCGCCGGGGGCGCGGTGGTCAGCGGCGCGAAACCCGACGGGGCGGGCGACGCGTCGGGGGAGGGCGGTGCGAAGGGGTTGTGCTCGGCGGCCGGGGGCGCAGGGGCGGGGGCGGGCGCCGGAGTCTTCCGCAGCGACGGTCCCGAGGCCGCCTCGGGTATGGGTGTCCCCGCGGGCTCCGTCGGCGGACCGGTGGGGCTGCTGGGCGGGTTCGGGGGCGTGCTCATACCTGGCGGCGTCCTTGGGGAGTGCGGTGTGGCCGGGGTGCGGGGTGGCCGAAGTGCGGGTGGCGGGCGTGCGGGGTGGCTGGGGTGCGGGCGTGCGGGCGTGCGGGCGTGCGGGCGTGCGTCAGCCTGCCATGCTCCACGGTCCCCTCCAAGCGCTTTCGGCCCGCTCGCAGGCGGGCCTGAAATGGGGTGGTCTGGCGCAATCGGGGGAGGGGTGCGGGCAACGCGGCGGCCCGTAGTCGCGTCTTCCCGGGCGTGGAACTCGACCGGACGGCCGGAGGAGCGGCCCCGGATCTCCTGAGGATTGGTCACCTTATGCACACAATGGTCCCCATGAGCCCCATGGTCCCCACGGCCGGAAAGGCCGCGCGGGATCACCGCCTGGCACGCGGCGCCCGGCCCGTCGCCGCCCTCGTCGGCCTCGGCGCGGCCGCCTACACCGCCTGGGTGCTCGAAGTCGTCCTCTCCACCGGCCTCAACCCCGTCGAGACCTACGTCAGCGAGCTCGCCGCCCAGGACCAGCCGCTCGGCGGCCTCTTCCGGGCCACCGACTTCACCGCCGGCCTGCTCGCCTTCCTCGGTGGGCTGCTCGCCCTGGTCCGGCTGGTGCGCCACGCGCGTTCCCGCCGCGCCTGGGCCGTCACCGGCTGGGCAGGTGTCGCCCTCTTCGGCGCGGCCACCGCCGCCGACGCCTGGCTGCCGCTGAGCTGCGCGCCCACCGCGGACCCCGAGTGCGCTTCCCGGGAGACCGCGGGGCTGGTCCCGGCCACCCACCAGGCCCACGCCGTCAGCAGCAGCCTCGCCATGACCGGCGCGCTCACCGGGATCGTGGCCCTCACCGTCGCCGCCCGCCGCTACGGCTGGTTCGCGCCGCTGGCCCGCTACGGCCCCGCCCTCGTCGTCCTGGAGCTGCTCGCCACCGCCTGGACGCTGACCGCCGTCGCGATGTTCACCGCCGGGCGCGGGACCTGGGCCCTCGGCGCCGGGCAGCGCCTCCAAGTGCTGTTCGTGGCGCTCTGGCTGGGGCTGCTCGCCGCTTCCGTCCACAGGGAACGCCGTACGTGAGCGGCGGCACCGGCCGGTTCGTCCGGGTGGGCGGGATCCCGCTGCACGTCGTCGTCGAGGGCAGCGGCCCGGTGTGCGTACTCGGCGCCGGACTCGCCATGGCCTGGTTCGACTGGGACCCCGTCGCGGCCCTTCTCGCCGCCCGGGGCCGCACCGTGGTCCGCTACGACCGCCCGGGGCACGGGCTGAGCGCTCCGGCCGCCGGGCCCCCGAGCGCCGCCGGGGAGGCCCACCGGATCGCCGCCCTGCTGGACGCGCTGGGCCGGGGCAGCCGTCCGGTCACCGTCGTCGGGCACTCCCTCGCAGGGTTCCACGCCGAGGCCTTCGCCCGCCTGTACCCACAGCGCACCGCCGCGCTGGTCCTGGTCGACGGCAGCGTCGAGGAGACTCCTTTCCGTCCGTTCGGCCGCCCGGTCCTGCCCGCCGCGCTGCGCACCGGCGCCGCCCGCGTGCTCGGCCGCGCCGTCAGCGCCGCCGGGCTCCCGGCGGCGCTGGGGCCCGCGGCCCGGCGCGGCGCCGTACGGGCCTCCCGTACCGGCGGGCCCGACCCGGCCGCGCGGGACCTCGTACGCCGCTGCTACCGCACGAGCCGGGTCTGGCGCGGCGCGCTCCTGGAGAACTCCCGCTACCCCGACATGGCCGCGGAGGTCCTGGCCCTGCGCCTGACGCACCCGCTGGCCGCCCCCGCCACGGTCCTGGCCGGGTACGACGGATCCGCGGGCCGGGCCGCCCTGCGCTGGCTCGGCCGGCAGGCGGCGCTCGCCGACCGGCTCGGCGCCCGCTTCGAGGTCGCCGAGCCCGCCGGACACCTGGTCATGCTCGACCGCCCGGACCAGGTGGCCCGGGCGGTCGGCAGCGCCGCGGGTCAGCCGCGTGCGTAGACCGCCTCCACGAAGTGCGCTATCTGGCCGTCCGAGAGGTGCTTGGCCAGGTCGGCCTCGCTGATCATGCCGACCAGCCGCTTGTTCTCGATCACCGGCAGCCGCTTGATCTGGTGGCTCTGCATCTCCTCCAGGACCTCGGAGACGTCCGCGCCCGCGTCGACCCAGCGTGGCGTGCCCTGGGCCATGTCACCGGCCGTGGTCCGCGAGGGGTCGAGTCCCTTGGCCACACAGCCCACCACGATGTCGCGGTCGGTCAGGATGCCGCAGAGCCGTTCGTTGGCGTCGCTGATGGGCAGCGCGCCCACATTGAGCTGGTCCATCAGCTCGGCGGCCCGGTCGAGGGTCTCGGTGGCCGGAATCCACTGGGCTCCGGGGTGCATGATCTCTCCGGCTGTGGTCATCGTGTCAACCTCCCTGAGCTGGATCGCGGCGGGCGCGGACGCGTCCGCCGTGGCGTCCTCAGGAGCGCGCGCCCGTACGGGGCGGAAGGCGGATCCGAGGACGCCCTCCCACCACCGTACGAGCGCATCGCGTCACCCGCGCGGCGCTGCCCCGCGCGAGCGGAGCATGTCCGCCATCAGAGTGAGTTCCGACTGCTGCGCGTCGACCATGCCCTGGGCCAGTGCACGCTCCGCCGGGGTCCGGCATTCGCGCGCACAGCCCTCGGCCATGGCGACGCCGCCCTTGTGGTGGTCGGTCATCAGCTGGAGGTAGAGCACCTCCGCGCCCCGGCCACCGGCGGCGGCAAGGGCCGCGATCTCCTCCTTGGAGGCCATGCCCGGCATGAGCGCCCCCGGCTTGGCGGCGTGCCCCGCGTGGCCGTCGTGCCCGCCTTCGGCGCCTTCCGCGCCGCCCGTCCCCATCCAGGACATCGGCGGCTCGTCGGCCACGACCTTCGGCAGCCCCCACAGGTCCAGCCAGCCCAGCAGCATGCCGCGCTGGTTGGCCTGGGTGTTGGCGATGTCGTAGGCCAGGTTGCGGACGGCCTCGTCCTGGGTGCGGTCGCGGACGACGAAGGACATCTCCACCGCCTGCTGGTGGTGGACGGCCATGTCCCGGGCGAAGCCCGCGTCCGGCGAGTGGAGCGCCGGGGCACGGGACGACGTACCGGAACCACCGCCATCGCCACCGCCGTCGGGGCCGCTCGCGGTGGCGACCGTGGCCCCCACCGCGAACAGCACGGCCAGGACGACGGCGGCGCCGGCGGCCCAGTACGTACGGGTGGGAGAGGTCGTCCGGGTGGGATCGGTCGTCCGGGTGGGATCGGTCACTTGTCGGCCAGCCCGCTGGTGCAGGCCGCGCCCGGTTCGGGGGTCTGCGGGCCCTGGACGTACTTGGTGAAGAACTGCGACACGCGGGGGTCGGACGCGTTGTCGACGGTCAGCTGCTTGCCCCACGCGCTGAGCATGATCGTGCCGGTCTGCTCCTTGACCGGGCTCATCAGCGTGTACGGGGTCTTGCCGACGGTCGCGGCGAGCTTGTCGAGGTCGCCCTGGGCGGCCTTCTCGTTGTACGTCACCCAGACCGCGCCGTGCTCCAGCGAGTGGACGGCGTTCACCTCGGGGATCGGGTTCTTGTAGACGTCGCCGTTGCAGTTCATCCAGCGCAGGTGGTGGTCGCCGCCGACCGGCGGGTTCATCTCGTACTTGACCGGCGTCTCGACGTGGTTGCGGCCCAGGTTCTTCGCGTCCCACGTCTGCTCGCCGTTCACCGGCGCCTTGAGGGCCTCCTGCGCGGCCTTGTCCTTCTGCTTCTGGTCGATCAGCACCCAGGCGCCGAAGCCGATCAGACCGGCGACGATCGCCGAGGAGGCGGTGATCGCGATGATCTTGTTACGCCGGTCGCGCGCTTTGTCGGCGCGGCGCATCTCGGCTATGCGCGCCTGGCGGGAGTGGTTGTCGGACGCCTTGCTGGCCATGGTCCCTGGTTCCTTCTGCTGAGGGGGGTGTGGGTGGAGCCGGTGGTGCTGCTGTGCGTGGTGCGGCGCCGGACGCGTCACGTCCGCAGCACCCGCAGGGCGTACAGGTCAGGGGCGCGCGCGAGCGTCCCGGGCGGCCGGACGGGGCCCGCGGCGGTCGCCCGGGGGGCGGCGGGCACGGCCGAGGCCCCCGACGCGCTCACGAGGGGCGGCGGGGCGGGCAGCACGGCCGGGGTCACGTCGGAGATCGGCGAACAGCCCGGCGGGTCGTACGGGGACACGCAGACGGCGTGCGCGCCGTGCGCCGCCCGAACGGGCTCCGGCGCGTGCGCCTCGGGGGGCCGCGCGCAGAGGAAGGCCACGCCGGCCGCCACTCCGACGGCGACCAGCAGGAGGAGGGCAGCCCGGCGGACGGCAGTGCTGCGGGCGGCGGCACCGCGGGCGGCGGCACCGCGGGCGGCGGCACCGCGGGCGGCGGCCCGGCAAACGGCAGCGCTGCGGACCGGGCGGCCGTGGCCCCCGTTCCGCGTGTGCTCCCAGCCCCCCATGGGCGCAGATGGTAATGCTCATGACCGGTGGCCGGTCAGTGCGGGGGTGTCATGACCTTTCCGGGGTGCGTAATGTGGCGGAAACCACCGCTGGCGATACTGGGCCGGCCCGACTGTGCCCCCGACCGCCCGATGCGGTGGTGCACAGGCCGTCTGAACTGTGAGGATGAAGGCATGGACAAGCAGCAGGAATTCGTCCTCCGGACGCTCGAGGAGCGCGACATCCGCTTCGTGCGCCTGTGGTTCACCGACGTACTGGGCTTCCTCAAGTCCGTCGCGGTCGCCCCCGCCGAGCTGGAGCAGGCCTTCGACGAGGGAATCGGCTTCGACGGCTCCGCGATCGAGGGCTTCGCCCGGGTCTACGAGTCCGACATGATCGCCAAGCCGGACCCGAGCACCTTCCAGATACTGCCGTGGCGCGCCGAGGCGCCCGGGACCGCCCGGATGTTCTGCGACATCCTGATGCCGGACGGCTCCCCGTCCTTCGCGGACCCGCGCTACGTCCTCAAGCGCATCCTGGCCAAGACCTCCGACCTGGGCTTCACCTTCTACACCCACCCGGAGATCGAGTTCTTCCTGCTGAAGGACAAGCCGCTCGACGGCTCCCGGCCGGTTCCGGCGGACAACTCCGGCTACTTCGACCACACTCCGCAGAACGTCGGCATGGACTTCCGCCGCCAGGCGATCACCATGCTCGAATCCATGGGCATCTCGGTGGAGTTCAGCCACCACGAGGGCGCGCCCGGCCAGCAGGAGATCGACCTGCGCTACGCCGACGCGCTGTCGACGGCCGACAACATCATGACCTTCCGCCTGGTGATGAAGCAGGTCGCACTGGAGCAGGGAGTCCAGGCCACCTTCATGCCGAAGCCCTTCTCGGAATACCCCGGCTCGGGCATGCACACCCACCTCTCCCTCTTCGAGGGCGACCGCAACGCCTTCTACGAGTCGGGCGCCGAATACCAGCTCTCCAAGGTCGGCCGCTCCTTCATCGCGGGCCTCCTCAAGCACGCCGCGGAGACCGCGGCCGTGACCAACCAGTGGGTCAACTCCTACAAGCGCATCTGGGGCGGCTCCTCCCGCACCGCCGGCTCCGGCGGCGAGGCCCCCTCGTACATCTGCTGGGGCCACAACAACCGCTCGGCCCTGATCCGCGTCCCGATGTACAAGCCGGGCAAGACGGGCTCCGCGCGCGTCGAGGTCCGTTCGATCGACTCCGGCGCCAACCCGTACCTGACGTACGCCGTCCTCCTCGCGGCGGGTCTCAAGGGCATCGAGGAGGGCTACGAACTCCCGGCCGGCGCCGACGACGACGTCTGGGCCCTGTCCGACGCCGAACGCCGCGCGATGGGCATCGAACCCCTCCCCCAGAACCTCGGCGAGGCCATCACCCTGATGGAGCGCAGCGAACTGGTCGCCGAAACCCTCGGCGAACACGTCTTCGACTTCTTCCTGCGCAACAAGAAGCAGGAGTGGGAGGAGTACCGCTCGGAGGTCACGGCCTTCGAACTCCGCAAGAACCTCCCGGTCCTCTAACCCCAGGTCAGAGCCCTTGCGGGTCGCGCACGACACTCCGGGCCGGTGGTCATCGACCACCGGCCCGGAGCCGTCTCACCCCTACCGGCGAGATCACGATCTGCGGCTGGACTACTGGCTCTGCTCGCCGGCCAGTTCGGCGTTGGCGCGGGCCGTGACGACCGACAGGACGCGCCCGGCCGTGGCCAGCTCCTCGGGGGTGAAGCCGGCGTAGACACGGGCGGCGATCGCCGCACCGTATCCGCTGGTCTCCTCCTGCAGGGACCGGCCCTGTTCCGTCAGGCGGACGACCGACCCGTCAGTCGCCTCGAGCAGTCCGGCCTCGAGCAGTTCCGCCACCGGAGCCAGGGCCGCCGCCTCCTCGATCTTCAGGGCTTCCCGCAGTCTGCCGGCGATGCTTCCCCGGGTCGCGGAACCGCCTTGCGCCGAAGTGAAGTTCAAGGACAAGGACTGCAGGTAGGTGAGGCCCACCGGGGCGAGCGCCTGCTCCAGGACAGCTTTGGTGGCGTAGTGCGCCAGAGCGACGACCTGGCCGTTCACGCTGGGTGTGGTGGCAGTGGACATGGTCACGACTCCTTCGGGGAGGGTTCGAGGGGTACGTCGAGCAGGGTCCGCAGTTCATGGGTGAAGGCTCCGGTGCGCCGGCCGTCGAGCCCGCCGAGCGGTGTGAGCAGTCGGTCCAGGAGCTCCTGGACCACGCCGATCGCCTCGGCGGTGGCCGCGCTGCCACCCGGTGTGAGTGCGAGCTGGACCGCGCGGCTGTCCTCAGGGTCCTTGGTGCGTTCGAGCAGGCCCGAACTCTCCAGCGTGCGGACGAGTTTGGACACGTAGAGGGGTTCGAGCCCGGTGTGGTCCGCGAGCCGCCGCTGACTCGGTCTACCGCCGTCGGCCGCCATGCCGTGCAGGGAGGCGAGCAGTGAGTACTGGGCGTGGGTGAGGCCGAGCGGTGCGAGGGCCCGGTCCACGGCGACCCGCCATTTCATCGAGAGCCGCCATACGAGGAATCCAGGGGTCGGACCGGGTGGGCGGGCCGAGTCGTCGTACGGGCCGTCTGGTGTTGGGCTCATGGGAAAATACGGTACATGGCTATAGTAGCCATGGCTACTAAATCACTGCATCAACTCCGCGTACCCACAAGGAGTTGCCCTCGCAGGCAAGTGCGGGCAGGCCGGGCGAAGTCAGGGGGTCGGGGCGATTGCCGGGTGCCAGGCCGGGTGGGGGGTGGGGGTGGCGGGGGTGGCGGGGGTTGTGGTGGTGTGGAGTTGGGCGTCGAGGCCGAGGACCGCCGTGGTGGTGGCGCCCGTGGGTTCCTGGACCGCCGAGGGGGCGCCCGCGTAGAGCATCCGGGACTCCGTCCAGGCCGGCGGGCCGCCGAGGGTGGTGGTGCTGATCGTGCCGGTGTCCGCGCGCCCCGTCAGGAGGCGGCCCGCGACGCCGACCGCGCCGTAGCCGGCCCGGCCGCCGGACTCCGTGACGCTGGAGACCTGCGGGGCGTCCGGGCCCGCCGTGACGAGGGCGCTGCGGACCACGCCCGAGTCGGGGCGGCGGAAGTAGAGGCGGATGCCCGCGCCGTCCCGGACCGCCGTCAGGGGCACCGTGGTGGCGGGGAGCGCGGTGGGGAACGGCCCGGCGAGCGGGGCGCCGGGGGCGGGCTGGGTCCAGGCCAGGACCGAGGTCGCCGTCGTGGCGTAGACGTGGCGCCGACCGGCCGAGTCGACCACCGCCACCGGGTCGCTCTGCAGGTCCTCGCCGCCCAGGCGCTGCCAGTCGGTGAAGCCGCCCGACGGCAGCTGGGTGCGGGCGCGCAGCGTGCGCCGGGCGTCGCGGACGTGGACGGTGAGCAGGCCGCCGGCGTCCACCGAGGCCGAGGGGGCGCTGATCGCGGAGGTGCCGGGCTCGTCCCCCGCCTCGGGGGTGCCGAGCGACTGCCACGCCCCGAACGGGCCGCCGGGCGCGGACTGGACGGCGTACACGACCTCGCGCAGGTAGTCGGACGGCCCGGAGCCGAGGACCGTGCGGGTGGCGAGGACCGCGATGCGGCCGTCGGGGAAGCGGGCGGTGGTCGCGCCGGGGTCGATGCCGGTGCCGGGGAGCAGGGACGGGCCCGTCCAGGTGCCGTTCGGGTCGCGGGTCCAGACGGCCATCCGGCCGTCCAGGGTGGAGAAGGCCCAGAGCCGGCCGGGGGTTCCCTCGGTGAGCCAGGAGGTGTGGTCGGCGCGGGCGTAGCGCAGGGACTGGGCCCAGTGGCGGCCGGTGGGGCTGCCCGCCACCTTGCGGTCCCCGCAGCCCGAGGGGCTGCCGCAGTGGTCGGCGCGGTCCTGCCAGGCGTACGTCCGCAGGTAGCCGGTCTTCGTCTCGGCGGTCTGCGGGTCCAGGGCGTGGGGGAGGCTGCCGTTGTGGTAGCCGAGGTAGCTCTGGAGCGTGAAGTGGGGGCGGCCCTGGACCTCGGCGTAGCGTTCGGTCGCGGCCTGCACGAAGCGTGCCCCGTACATGTGGTCCTGGTGGTCGGTGTACTTGCCGGTGTGCTCGTAGCGGCCCGGCGTCGGGTCCTGCATCCGTATCGTCGTCGGCCCGTACCGCTCCAGGACCCCGGCTATCGCCTGTATCACCTGGTCCTTGGTGTACGCGTACGGCTCCTTGACGGGGGTGCCCGAGGTCAGCTGGGCGCCGAGCGCGGGTATCTTCCCGTTCCACAGGCCGCGCAGGCTGTCCGGGTTGTTCCCGGTCGGGCTGCGGGCCTCGCGCAGTTGCAGCCAGACCAGGTTGACCTGCGGCTTCGCGACGAGGACGTCGAGCTCGGCGCTGCCGCCGCCCGCGGTGGGTATGACCGTACGCTTCCACGCGCTCGTGCGGTCGCCGGTGGCCATCTGGGCGTACGCGGAGCGTATGCCGTTCTGCCGGGCCTCCGCGTAGTGGGCGTGGTCGGCGGGCTGCTCGGGGTCCTTGGCCTCGCCGCCGCGGGCCTCGTTGCGGCCGTCGGCCTCGCCGGAGGTGAGGTAGGCGGTGGTGACCTGGGTGCCGGCCAGCAGGGAACGGCTGAGGTCGGGGTTCATGAAGAACAGGTCGTCGTCGGGGTGGGCGACGATCTGGACGACCGTACCGGCGGTGGTGCTGACGGGCCGAACGACGGGCTGGTTCTTGTCCTGGGTGGCGCCCGCGGACGTCTCCCGGCCCGAGGCGACGACGAGGACCCCGGTGGTGGTGGCGGTCAGCACGGCGAGCAGGGCCGCGAGGCGGATGCGGCGGCGGGCATCGGGCATCGGTCACGCCTTTTGGTCGTCGCGGGCGGAAACCCTGGCGGTCAGTCAGTCAGAAGGAGGCCAATACGGCGAACTTGGTTCACCGATTTCCCCGATGGCTCCGGCGATGACTGTGCGATGGCTCCTGTTTTTCTTCGCGAACGACCGGATGTGATTGTGCCTTGTGCGGTTCGGGGCATGGGCAGGGGCCCGTCATAAGGACGTCGTTCATCCGGCGGACGGGCAACGGGCGTGCGGCTGTGGGCTGTTGAACGCCTGATTGGGCCTCATGTGCGTTGTGCGGGCCCGTGCCGCGCGGGCCCACCGGCTGCCACGGCGCCGGGTGCGCGTGCGGGACGTCTGCCGACGAGTGCGCCAGTACGTGCCCCCGCGCCGCCGCCCGCTCGTCCCCCTTCAGCGCGGCGGTACGGACGTGGGGGAGCCCCCGGCGCCCCCACCGGGCGCCCCCTGGCCTACGCCCCCGTCCCCGGGGCCCCCGTCCCCCTGGCCCGCGGCCTGGCGGCCAGGCTCTCGGCCGTGGCCCTCCGCCCGCGACTCCGGCCCTGGCCCTGGCTTGCGGCCTGCGACTCCCGGCCCCGGCCTGCGGCCTCGATTCTCGGCCGTGGCCCTTCCTCGGCCTGTGGCCCCTGCCTGCGCCCTGCGACCCCCGGCCCGGCCTGCGCCCCGGCCTCTGACTTCGGCCTGCGGCCCCGGCCCGGCCTGCCCCGGCCCTGGCTTGCGGCCTCGACTCCAGGCCCGTGGCCCTTCCTCGGCCTGCGGCCCCTGCCTGCGCCCTGCGACCCCGGCCCCGGCCTGCGGGCCAGGCCCCCTGAGCTCGGCCTGCCCTGCGGCCCCGGCCCCCGGTTCCCGGCCCGGCCCCCGCCCCCGGCCCCAGCCCCGGACCCCGGCCCCGGCGGCTGGCCTCGGCTCGGCCAACTGCTGGCCCCGGCCCGGCCCGGCCCACGACCTCGGCCTGCGGCCCACCCCCGCCCCCGGGCGTGCCCGTGAGTCCAGCGCTCGCTCCGGCTAGGCTCACAACACGGCCGGCCAGGCCACCGGCAGCGACGCACGCGGGAGGCGGTGGGATGACAGTCCCGGGACGCAGGAGCAGCACCTTCAGCCGGCTGCTGCGCAGCGGCTTCACCGACCCCTCCGCCGCCGCCCGGCTCCTCGACAGCGACGCGCTGGCCGCCGTACGCACCGACCCGGTCCTCCTCGACGCCCTCGGCGCGACCGCCGACCCCGACCTCGCACTCCGGGGACTCGTACGCCTCGCCGAGGCCCAGCCGCCGGGCGAGCTGGCCGGGCTCCTCGACACCCTCGTCAGCGCCAAGCCGCTGCGCGACCGCCTCCTCGGTGTGCTCGGCGCGTCCGAAGCCCTCGGCGACCACCTTGCCCGTCACCCCCGTGACTGGCACGCCCTGGTCACCTACGAGGCCGCCGACCTGCATCCCGGCCTCGCCGACTTCGAGAGCGGCCTCGCCGACGCCCACGACCCCGTCGCCCTGCGCGTGTCCTACCGCCGCTGCCTGCTCTCCATCGCCGCCCGCGACGTCTGCGGCACGACCGACGTCGCCCAGACCGCCGCCGAACTCGCCGACCTCGCCACCGCCACCCTCCGCGCGGCCCTGCGGATGGCGACCGCCGCCGCCCCCGAGGACGCGGTGCTGTGCCGCCTCGCCGTCATCGCGATGGGCAAGTGCGGGGGCAACGAGCTCAACTACGTCTCCGACGTCGACGTCATCTTCGTCGCCGACGCGGCGCCCGGCGCCGACGAGGGCAAAGCCGTCCAGGCCGCCACCCGGCTCGCCTCCCACCTCATGCGGATCTGCTCCGAGACCACCGTCGAGGGCACCATCTGGCCCGTCGACGCCAACCTCCGCCCGGAGGGCCGCAACGGCCCCCTCGTCCGCACCCTCGCCTCCCACCTCGCCTACTACCAGCGCTGGGCCAAGACCTGGGAGTTCCAGGCCCTGCTCAAGGCCCGTGCCGTGGCCGGCGACCCCGCCCTCGGCGCCCAGTACATCGACGCCATAAGCCCCCTGGTCTGGCAGGCCGCCGAGCGCGAGAACTTCGTCGCCGACGTCCAGAAGATGCGCCGCCGCGTCGTCGACAACATCCCCGCCGCCCAGGTGGACCGCGAACTCAAACTCGGCCCCGGCGGCCTGCGCGACGTCGAGTTCGCCGTCCAGCTGCTCCAGCTCGTACACGGCCGCAGCGACGCCACCCTGCACTCCGGCAGCACCCTCGACGCCCTCCAGGCCCTCGCCGCCGGAGGCTACGTCGGCCGCGCCGACGCCGCCCAGCTGAGCGACGCGTACCGCTTCCTGCGCGCCATGGAGCACCGCATCCAGCTCTACCGGCTGCGCCGCACCCACCTGGTCCCGGAGGACGAGAACGACCTGCGCCGCCTCGGCCGCTCCATGGGCCTGCGCACCGAACCCGTCGCCGAGCTCAACAAAGCCTGGAAACGGCACGCCACCGTCGTCCGCCGCCTGCACGAGAAGATCTTCTACCGGCCGCTCCTCGACGCCGTCGCCCAGCTGGCACCCGGCGAGACCCGGCTCTCCCCGCGCGCCGCCGGCCAGCGCCTCGAAGCCCTCGGCTACGCCGACCCGGCCAGCGCCCTGCGCCACCTCGAAGCCCTGGCCTCCGGAGTCACCCGCAAGGCCGCCATCCAGCGCACCCTGCTCCCCGTCCTGCTCGGCTGGTTCGCCGACTCCGCCGACCCGGACGCCGGGCTGCTGAACTTCCGCAAGGTCTCCGACGCCCTCGGCAAAACCCCCTGGTACCTGCGGCTGCTGCGCGACGAGGGCGCCGCCGCCGAGAACCTCGCCCGCGTGCTCTCCGCCGGCCGGCTCGCCCCCGACCTGCTGATGCGCGCCCCCGAGGCCGTCGCCCTGCTCGGCGACCCCGAAGGCCTCGAGCCCCGTACGCACGAGGCACTCGAACAGGAGGTGCTCGCCGCCGTCGGCCGCGCCGACAGCGCCGAAGCCGCCGTCACGGCCGCCCGCGGCGTGCGCCGCCGCGAGCTCTTCCGCACCACCGCCGCCGACATCATCTCCTCCTACGGTACGGAGGACAGCCCGGCCGAGACCGACCCCGGCGCCCTCGTCGACCGCGTCGGCAAAGCCGTCTCCGACCTCACCGCCGCCACCATCGCCGGAGCCCTGCGCGCCGCCGTACGCGCCCACTGGGGCGAGACCCTGCCCACCCGCTTCGCCGTCATCGGCGTCGGCCGCTTCGGCGGGCACGAGCTCGGCTACGGCTCCGACGCCGACGTCCTGTTCGTCCACGAAGCCCGCGAGGGCGTCGACGAGCAGGAGGCCGCGAAGGCCGCCCAGACCGTCGTCTCCGAGATGCGCAGGCTGCTCCAACTGCCCACCGCCGACCCGCCGCTGCTCATCGACGCCGACCTGCGGCCCGAGGGCCGCTCCGGCCCGCTGGTGCGCACGCTGACCTCCTACGCCGCCTACTACCGCCGCTGGTCCCTGACCTGGGAGAGCCAGGCGCTGCTGCGCGCCGAGCCGGTCGCCGGCGACGAGGAGCTCGGCCGCCGCTTCATCGACCTGATCGACCCGCTGCGCTACCCCGTGGAGGGCCTGGGCGAGGACGCCGTACGGGAGATCCGCCGGCTCAAGGCGCGGATGGAGTCCGAGCGGCTGCCGCGCGGGGCCGACCCGACCCTGCACACCAAACTCGGCCGCGGCGGCCTCAGCGACGTCGAGTGGACCGTCCAACTGATCCAGATGCGGCACGCCTGGGCCGAACCGGGCCTGCGCACCACCCGTACCCGCGAGGCGCTGGCCGCCGCCCACGCCGCCGGACTGATCCCGACCGAGGAGGCGGCGATCCTCGACGAGGCCTGGGTGCTCGCCACCCGGGTCCGCAACGCCGTCATGCTGGTCCGCGGTCGCGCCGGGGACACCTTCCCGTCCGAGGCCCGCGAACTGGCCGCCGTCGGCCGCTACCTCGGCTACCCGGAGGGCAGGGTCGGCGAGCTGCTGGACGACTACCGCCGTACGACGCGCCGCGCGCGGGCGGTCGTCGACGAGCTGTTCTACGGGGGCTGAGTGGTCACGGGCCCGGCGGCGGTGTCAGCGCGCCGCGCCGAAGGCCTGCGTCCAGTAGTGGTTCGGCTGCGCCAGGCCGATGCCGATCTCCTTGAAGGAGCAGTTCAGGATGTTCTGCCTGTGGCCGGGGCTGTTCATCCAGCCCTCCATGACCTTCTCGGGAGAGCTGTAGCCGTAGGCGACGTTCTCGCCGTACGTGCTCCACGTGTATCCGGCGCGGGTGATGCGCAGGCCCGGGTCGGAGCCGTCGGAGCCCGTGTGGGACATGTTGCCGTGGTCGGCCATGTCCTCGCTGTGGTCCTGCGCGGCCTTCGTGAGCCTTGCGTTGAGGGTGAGGGCCGAGCACCCGGCGGCGGCGCGCTCCTGGTTGACGAGGGAGAGGACTGCGGCGGCGGCGTCGGAGGCCGGCGGGGCCGAGGTCTTCGGGGGCTCGGGTGCCTGCGGCTTCTTGGTGACGGCCGGCGGCTTCGTCGGCTGCGCTTGCGGCTGCGGCCGCTGCTGCGGGGGTGGGGACGTCTGTACGACCGGCTGCGCGGGCGCTGCGGGGCTGCTGGGAGAGGAGGCCGGGGGACTGCTCGGGGGCTGGACGTCCACGGGCGCCTCGGAGCTCGGGGTCGCCGAGGGGACGCTGTCCCACGGACGCGTCTCCTGCTGGCTCGTGGCCCGTACGCGACCGGTGTCCTCCGTGTCCAGGCAGGCCATGGCGGCAGTGGGGACACCCACGATTCCCAGAGCGCCGACGGCGATGGCTATTCGCTTGAAGGGCTTCTTCTTCCGATGCTTCTGCATGCGTGACCTCATTCGGTGATCGCGAAGCTTCCGGCGCCTGAACCGCAAGGCGCCGGAGGAGCCGCCATTCTTAAAAGCCCCCCAACGGCCTGGCAAGTCTCCGCCGGCCATCCACCCAGGGGATTCGAGGCCCGGCTTGAAACGGGCCCGTGATCGTGCATGGTCACGATTCGGTCACTCCCGCAACCGCCTGATGGGCATTCAGGAAAGGCTGTGACCAGGCCGGTCGGGAGCGAGTCCATCGGAACCGCGGATTCTCTTCCCGCCGGAGAGGGGAATGTCGATTCCAAAACAGACAAATATCGAAATGTCGACGGGGTGACGCCCTGTGAGGGACGTGCCGCACCGACGTGTATGCCGTGACGCATGTCACGCGTTCCCGGTCCGGCCTTCGGCCTGTCTCCGATCGGAGCTCTGGAGGGGCGGCCGGTCACCGGGCAGCCCTCTACCACGATCTCGTGGACGCGGGCCGCAGGGCCGGCGGGCCGCGTGGTACGCGGGGACGGGCATTGTGGGGGCGGCGGCATGGGTCGTGCGTGGCGTGGACTGTTCCGGCGGCAGCGGCCGGAGGAACTGGCACGGCCGGGCCGCCCTCCGGATCTCCCAGCGCGGCGGCGGCACCCTCCGCATCGAGGAGCTGACGGACGACTTCGAGCCGGGCGAACGCCTGCTCACGGGCAAGGGCACCTGTACCGGCCAGGCCCACCTGACCGGCCCCGCCCTTGTCCACCTCCACTCCACCGGCGACTGGCACATCACCCTCGCGCCCGGCCGGACGTAGCGCGGGCCGCAGTGGTGCCCTCCGACCGGGCTGCGCCGCCCGAGCGTGGTGACGGCGCTCTGGCCCAAGGGCCTTGACGGGAAGAGTCGTTGGAGGCGGGGAGGATCGTTTCGTTGATCCATCCGATGGCATACGCTGCCGCATGGCCACGCGATCCGCGCGGTGAGCCGAGAGGTCGATGGCACAGGGGTCGATGACACACGGACGAGACGCCGGTCCGGCGGGGCCCGCCGCCGGGGGGACGGCAAGGCCCCGGGCCGGTGATACCTGGGACTCGGCGCTGTCGTCCGAGGAGTTCTCTGCGATCAAGGGTGCCGGGTTCGAGCCGGTCGGGCAGGTAGTCGGCACGGCCGTCTTCAACATCGGGTACACCGGCGTCTGGGGCTGCCCGGGCGCGTGGTCGGTCACAGGCGGCACGAAGGTGCCGTCCTCGATCTGGGCGTCGTCCTTGTCGCAGCTGGCGAGGACGATGTACGCGGCGCGCAGGCTGGCGCTGGCCCGCGCGGTGGCCGAGTGCCGCGCGCTCGGCGGCGACGGGATCGTCGGGGTGGAGCTGCGGGTCGATGAGTTCGCGCAGGAGTGTCTGGAGTTCACCGCGCTCGGTACCGCGGTCCGGGCCCGCTCGCGCATCCGGCCGCGCCAGCCCTTCACGTCGCACCTGAGCGGCCAGGACTTCGCCAAGCTCGTACACGCCGGATGGGTGCCGACCGGACTGGCCTTCGGTATCGGCCTGGAGATCCGGCACGACGACTGGCGCGCCTCCCGCCTGATTCCCTGGACCGCCGGGAACCAGGAGGTCGACGGCTATACCCAGTTGATCGGCCACGTCCGCCAAGAGGCCCGCGAACAACTGGCCGTCGATGCGGCCAAGCACGGCGGGGACGGGGTGGTGGTGGACGACGTGGAGCTGAGCGTGCGTGAGAGCGAGTGCCCCACGTCCGGGCGGGACCTCAGCGCGGAGGCCGTCCTCGTCGGCACCACCATCGCCCGGTTCGGCCGCTCCGCGCGGCCCGCCGGGCCTGGACCCTTGACCATCATGAGACTGGAGCGCGAGCGCTGACATGAGCGAGCGAACGGGGCGGGAACTGGCCGGGGAAGCCGCGCAGCCGGCTGCGGAGGGCATGGCCGAGGACGCGATGCGGCGGCTCGCGCGGCTCCAACCCGGGGAGAAGGGCTCGCTCTTCACCTCGGACCTGACGGTGAACGAGTTCCTGCTGGTGCGCGAGGCCGGCTTCCGCCCGCTCGGCCTGGTCCTCGGCTCCTCGGTCTACCACGTCGGCATCCAGCTCGGCCGGTGGTCGAAGAACCAGGAACTGACCAAGCTGTCAGAGGCCATGTACCACGCGCGCGAGCTGGCGATGAGCCGGATGGAGGCGGAGGCGAGCGCCTTGGGGGCGGACGGGATCGTGGGGGTGCGGCTGGACATCGAGTTCAAGGAGTTCGGCTCGGACATCGCCGAGTTCATCGCGATCGGCACGGCGGTGAAGGCGGTCGGCGCGGACCCGGGACCGGCCGGGACCTGGCTCAACAACAAGGGCAAGCCGTTCACCTCGGACCTGTCCGGCCAGGATTTCTGGACACTGATCCGGGCCGGATACGCGCCGCTGGACATGGTCATGGGGTCGTGCGTCTACCACGTGGCGCACCAGCGCTTCGCCCAGGTGCTCAGCACGGCGGGCCGCAACGTCGAGATCGAGCCGTTCACCCAGGCGCTCTACGACGCACGCGAGCTGGCGATGAGCCGCATGCGGGCAGAGGGGACGGCCCTGGAGGCCGAAGGGATCGTGGCGGTCCAGCTGAGGCAGCACTCGCATACCTGGGGCTCGCACACCACCGAGTTCTTCGCCATCGGGACAGCGGTGCGCCCGCTTCGTGACGACCACGTCATCGACCGACCGACCATGGTGCTGAGCCTCGATGCCTGAGAGGGACGTGGAACTGCTGGCCGCCGCGCTGCGCCAGGACAGCGCGGACGTGAACCTCTACGCCAAAGTGCTGTCGGCGAACCTGGCGGACTCGCTGCCGCCCGGCGCTGTGCGGGTCAAGCGCAGCCGTTCCGTCGCGGAACGGGTGGCCGGGCGCGAGGGTTCGGTCGTCGAACTGGACGTCGCGCTCGGGGAGCAGCGGCTCTCGCTGCGGATGGACCGGGGCCGGGTGACCGGGGAGATCTGCCACGAGGTACGGGGCATCGTGCTCTCGCGGCGCCCAGTGGGCCTGGACGAGTGGATCGATGCCCTGGCCCGGTCTCTGGCTGACGCCGCAGCCTCGAACGCCCGTGCCCGCGAGGCCGTCGAACGCTTCCTGGCCTGACCGTGGCCGGGCTCGGCATACGAGGTCAGGCGGCCGTGGCCGTGGCTGTGGAGCAGGCTTCGCAGTGGCCCGGGGTGGGGGCGCGGAAGGCGCGTTCGCAGCCGTCGCAGGTCTGGAACGGGTGGACCTCTCCGTCCGGGTGGGGCGACGGGCCGAGCCGGGGCAGCCGGAGGAGGGGCGGCAGGAGCACCGCCAACCGGTGTGCCAGGAACCCGGCTGGTGAGCGGATCGGCTCCGCCGGGAGGCAGCCCGCCAGGGTGCCGCTGATGGCGGCGGGGCTCAGGCCGCGCTCCAGCCAGGTGCCGACGGAGGGTGCGAGCCGCGCCACGTCGCGCTCGGAGAGCATCAGCCGGGGATCGCGCAACCGCAGGCGGGCGAGCAGATCGGCCGCCGCCTCATGGGCTTCCGGGGTGAGCGCGGTGGTGGGGGTGGGCAGGGGCGGAGCCTCGGCGGGCGGCCGGGGTGCCGGTGTCTCTGCCGGTGCCGGTGCGGGCGGTGCCGGTTCGTGTCGCTTCGGGGCGGGTGGCTTCGGCTCCGGGTCCGGATCTGCTCGCAGGGCCGCCGGGTTGTTGTACGACACCGTACGGGTGATCACCCGCCCCGACGGAAGTCGCTCCCGGGTCCGGGACAGGTAGCCGTGCGCCTCCAGTTCGCGCAGAGCGGTTCCGATGCGGACCTCGCCCTCCTTGAAGCGTTCCGACAGGGCCGCGATGGACACCTTGGCGCCGGTGGGCAGGGACTGGATGTGCGTGGCCAGTCCGATCGCCGTCAGGCTCAGCTCGCGGTGCTGGGCGAGGTGGTTGCCGATCTTGACGTAACGCTCGCGGTGGGGGTGGTTGATGTGCCCGACACCGGAGGTCGGATTGCCGTACGCAGCGCGTGCAGGCGCGCTAAGGTGCTGCTCAGCCACGGGGAAGCCTTACTTCCTCAGCGGTCAGGCCCTCGGGCGGGATTGCCGTCCCGTACGGGGGCCGTTCGCGTTTATGGGGTTGTCGAGGCTGAGCCTGCACCCCGAATTGGCATATGCGCCAGCCAGATTGGCCGCATTCACCCGACCGGGTGACGGGGCGGGGTTTGGTTGGGAAAGGTCATTTCCCAAGGTTGTTGTATTGGTTTACGTCGAGCGAAACCGGCCGTCGGTCCACCGGGACGCGGAAACCCAGGTCCGGTGGAGCGGGTACCGGTAGGGCGAGTTCGGCCCAGACGGTTTTCAGGGGTACCGGGCCGAGGGAAGTTCCCCACCGGTCCGCCAGCGTCGCGACGAGGACCAGCCCCCTGCCTGATTCCGCGTCGGGATCCGGGAGTTCGGCGGTGGAGGGCGGTGCGCACTCCCTTCGGGTGTCGCTCACCTCGATACGGAGCGTGGCGCCTGCGGCGGTGATCCGGAGCTGGAACCTCCGACCGGGGACCCGACCGTGCGTGACGGCGTTGTTCGCGAGCTCGGCGACGACATGGGCCGCGTCATGGAACGGAAGCCCCCAGTCCGCCAGTTGGGCGGCGGCGAGCTGCCGGGCGGCGCGAGCGCCGTGCGGGGTGGCGGGGAGGGTGGCGGTGAAGGCGATTTCCTGATTCACGTGACTCAGCGTGGCGATCCGTGCGTAACCTGAACAGGACTGAGGCCGCTGTGTACGGCGGCCGTCCAGGGCGGTCCCGCGCTGTCCCTGCCGGTCCCCTCGGAGGTGGAAGTGAACGCAGACGGCGCCGATGAGTCGAGTGAGTCGAGTTGGGAACTTGATCCGGAGGACGAATCGGGGGCGGTTATCGCCACCGTCGGCCGCCAGTTGAAAATGTGGCGGGAGGCCGCCGGGCTTGACCGCACGCAGTTCGGTACGCGCATGGGTTACGGGCCGAACCTGATCTACAAGATCGAACGGGGAGCTCGGACTCCACGGCCCGAGTATTTGGACAAGGCGGACGAGGTCCTCGATGCGGGCGGCAAAATCGCCGCCATGAAGACGGATGTCCAAAGGGCTCGCTATCCCAAGAAGGTCCGGGATCTGGCCAAGTTGGAGTCCGAGGCGGTTGAGCTGGGGGCGTACGGGAACCACAACCTGCACGGTCTGCTGCAGACTGAGGAGTACACGCGCGCGCTGTACGAGATGCGGCGGCCGGCCTACTCCCCGGACGAGGTGGAGCGCTACGTCGCTGCCCGCATGGCGCGACAGGACATCTTTCACCGGAGGCCGCTGCCCGCGCTGACCTTCGTACTTGAGCAGGTGACGCTGGAGCGGCCGGTAGGAGGTCGGGGAGTGCTCCGCAGGCAGCTGGAGCACCTGCTCGACGTTGGGCACATGCGTAACGTCGAGATCCAGGTGATGCCGACGGACTGTGAGGATCACGCAGGGATGGGCGGTCAGATCGACGTCTTGAAGCTCCGGGACGGCTCTACGGTCGGTTACCTCGAAGTGCAGTTGGTGAGCCGCCCGATCACCGACCCGAAGGACATCCAGCTTCTGGAACTCCGGTATGGGATCATCCGTTCACAGGCTCTCAGTCCACGGGAGTCGAGAGCTTGCATCGAGAAAGTGCTGGGAGAGACATGAGTATCAAGCCCTCGGTCGGCGATCTTTCCGCACTGAAGTGGGTGAAGAGCAGCTACAGCGCCAGCAGCAGCAATGAGTGCGTCGAGGTCGCCTGGACGAAGAGCAGCTACAGCGCCAGCGACAGCAACGACTGCGTCGAGGTCGCGACCGTCCCGGGGACGGTACTCATCCGCGACTCCAAGAACGCCGACGGCGCCCACCTGGCCGTGGCCCCCGCCATCTGGACCGGCTTCGTCCGCTACGCCCGAGGCTGACGTCAGCCGACGGCTTCGTGGTGCCGCAGCCCGCCAGGGCCGGGGTCGCTGTGAGGGCAGAGCGGTGGTCACCGCCGTCGGCGCCTTCGTGCGTACGTACATCGTGAGACCTCCCGCCCCGAATGATCGGGGTGGGAGGTCTCACGCACGCAGAACCGCGAACACGCCCCGGGTCGACGTGCCGTCCAGGTCGTGCCACGTCGCCGTGACATGCCGTGGGCGTCCGGCGCCGTGGCTCCGGGCCGCAGGACGCGAGTCACCGACAGGGCGAGTCCGGTGCGCGGTCGGCCGCTACCTCGGCTACCCGGAGGGGCAGGGTCGGCGAGCTGCTGGACGTGGATCGGGCCGTTGTGGCCCTCTCCCGGCAGGACTTCACCTTCGCGGACAGCCTGATCCGCCGCTGGCTCGGCAGGTTCAAGCCGAACGGGCTCGATGACAAGGGCCGGTACCTCTTCGCCCGTTCAACCGCCCTCCTCGGTGATCTCCAGCGCGATCAAGGGTCCGTGATCGGCCCGCTCTCGGCCCAGCACTCCTATGCCTCGGCGAAGTCCCTGTTCGGCCAGCTCGACATCCCGCGCCGCATCGCCCAGCTCGATCTGTCCCTCGCGGTCGTCGCGGAGATGTCGGGGAGGCTGGAGATCGCGGCCCAGCAGTACGAGTCCCTGGCGGTCGACGACCGACTCTCCCGCCGCGACCGGGCCAGGGCCCGGCTGTGGGTGGGGACCGCCCTGAGCAAGGACGGCAACCACAGCTATGCCTCCCGCGTCATGCTCGCCGCGACCCGGGAGTTCGAGGACCTCGCCGAGCCCGAGGACTGGTCGGTCGCCCACCAGAAGCTCGCCCTGGCCCACTGGGGGTCCGGTGACCTGGCCCATGCCTTGCACTTCATCGACATCGCCCGCAGCACGGCCGCGACCGACGCTCCGATGCAGCGGGTCCGCCTGGAAACCGCCCCACGGTCACATCCTGCTGTCCGACCCCGCCACCCTCGATGATGCTGGCCAGCATCGAGGGCATTAGGGCCATGAGCGAGGGGGCCGCCGGCCCCCGGCGACGGTGACCAGGGGGGAACAGGCCGGCGCGAGAGCGAATGTCTCAGGACTCTTGAAGCTGATGGGCACCGCAGGCCGCCTCTACCACACGAAGATCGCCGGATGGTCGCGGGTGCAGCCTGACACGCTCACGCCAGGTCGCCCCCGAAGCGCGTCGGCGATTCCAGCCCGCGCCCACCCAACGGCTCACAGCAGGCCCGCGTCGCGCTTGAATTTGGACGACCGCCGTTCCGCCGTGGCAGGCGGACTACCGGCGACCCGTCTGTTTAGTCAGCTCCTCGTACCACTCCGTACGTCGCGCAACGACTCCCGAGGCCTTGGCTCCGAGCGCAGCGATGGAGTCGGCGATGCCGCAGGTGAACCGGTACAGCAGCACATGCACGGCGGTGTCCATCCACACCTCGGTCCTGCCCGCCGGCATAGGCCGTGCCGATTCCGCGGGTGTGCGCCGACGGGTACCGCCGTTGACCGCGTTGTCGAGCTGCACGCCGCTGGTGGCGCGGACCTTGCCTGCTGCCTCGCCGGGCCAGACCTCCAGCGTCTCGTCCATGCCGGGAACAACGCAGGGCTGCTCGTCGCGTCCCACGGGCCGGCCCGGCGCGGCCTCCGCCTCCCCGCGCGCTCCGAACGCGGGGTAGTGGTGGGCCACCGCCTACAGCCCGTGAATGGCCGGGTGGGCTGGTTTGTCAAGTCCCGAGCTTCCGTGCCGTGACCGCAGGCCCGTGGGTGGGGCGCAATGGAGTGACGGTTGACGCCGAAAGACGGCGGACGGGCAAGCGCCCCACCGAATTCCACGACCTCTCCTGAGGAGCCTTTCCCCCATGACCGCCACCCGGACCCGACGTGTCGTCCCCCTCCTGATCGCCACCCTCCTGGCCGGCGGAGGCGCCTCGCTCTCCTCCACGGCTTTCGCCGCTCCCACCACGACAACCGCAAGGGTCACCACCGACACCGAACATCCGAGGGGGCCAGGCATGTCGAACGCAAGATCAAGGATATCCAGGGCGTCAAGCTCAGCCGACAGAACCCTCCTCCGCCTGTATCTAGCGATTTACCTTACAGCAACCGGAGTGCTTGTTCTTGTTGCAGTTACTGCCGCATTGATGGCGATTGGCAATGTGCAGCCTTGGATCTTCGGGCCCATCGCGGCAGTGTCGGGCTTGACTCTTTTTCTCGCATACCATAAACGACATCGAGAATTCCGCTTGCGGCAACACATACCAGGTCCGAAGCCCGCCTTCTTCATGGGAAATCTAGCAGATCTTTTGACGTTCGGGCAGGGGCACCGGGATCTAGCCCTGAGGAAATTGCACGAAAAATATGGGCCGATCGTTCGCATTCACCTAGGGTGGGGCTCCCGCCCTTATGTTTCAGCTAATAGGGCATCCAAGAACCTCCACAACAGATCTTTCGACTCCAATCGGCAAGCAGATAAAACCGTTCTCCCCATCAGCATGATGGGGATGCCCGGCGGGGAAGAACTGCAAAGCCACCGACGCTCGATCGGTGGCCTTCTCAACAGGAACGCGCTAGGCCATTTCAAGCACGAGGCAGACGCATTCGCCGTTCAGTTCACCAAGAGAAACGGAGCGGACGGGGCAGAGGGTCCCGAAAGCCCGACGGCCCTCCTCCGTGAAGTGCAAAGCTGGAGTGCCAACTCTCTGGGGAGTCTACTTTTTGGGACATCCTGGCGTCTTCCTGATCTTCCCAGGTACCTGGATTGCCTCGGGCGAATCGAAGAAGAGATCGGCTATCGCGCTTTCCATCCATCCTTCCGCCGCTTCATCTTCCTGCACCGCACCCTTCAGACTCGATCCGCATACAGATATCTGGCTTCAACCCTAAGTGCGATGTTGGATAATCGAGGGTGCCCTGTCGCCACTAAAGGCACTGGAGAAGATCGCGCGACTGTCGCTGAACGAATAAGGAAAGAGGGTGGCTGGAGGCGGCGGCAGCGAATCGAAGAAGCGATGTCGCTAGTACTTGGTGGTACCGACGCCATGACGTACGCCATCACTCAATCTCTTGTCGAACTATCACGCAATCCACAAATTCAGTGCAAGGTGCAGGCCTCCTGGGCTCAGGCAGGGGACGGGGAACCCAGTAAAAACAAGGAGGCGTCAGAGATTGTGCGGGCGGTGTTCTATGAGACGCTGAGACTCCACCCCCCGGTTCCGTTCAGCTCCAAGCGTTCAGATCGACTAGACGTGGAAGAGGGCGGGATCCTCATACCAGCCGGAACGAATCTCCTTTGGGCGAAACCGGCGATTGGCGTCAACCCCGAGACATTCGAGGAACCGCTCCGATTTGATCCGAGCAGGTTCGAGGAGGGGGCTAGCTTGGCAGACTTCTTGCCGTTCGGTGCCGGTCCCCGCCATTGCATCGGCAGTCAGGCTGCAGAACAACTCTGCATTGCGCTCTTGTCCCACATCCTCAGAGCATTTTCTGTGGAACCGGTTAATGACGCAGCCATGACCCTCACTGCGAAAGTTGCCGTTGTCCCTTCATGTATTCCCGTGAGACTCCAGCCGCTAAGGGCTTGCAGATGACTAAGGTTTGTCCCGCAATGATCGAGTAGCTGAGCCAGCCAGGTCTGTGGCCATGGTCTGTGGCCGGGGCCTCCTCGGTCTATCCAGCGAGGGTGATGTTGTGGAGGCGGGCGATGCCGAGCATTGCGTGATGGACGCCGTCGCCCTTGAGGCGGCAGTCACGGAGGATCTCAGGGCGGTCTGGCCACGTTCCCGGCGGTGCGGGATGACGAGGCCGGTGCCTCGACAGCCGCCGTCGGCGATCACTGTCGTGTTGCCGACGGCCGCCTTTGCGCCGGATAGCTCCCACGCTTTGCAGTCGTTGCGGTTACCCGGCAGCGGTCGGCCGACCACGACGACGAGCCGGGTGTCGGCGTCCACGACGACTGGTAGGCAGCGACCAGCAGCACACGGTCCTCCAGCGGCAGGATCCACGGCCGGCCCCGCCGGGCCGCGTCCGCTCCCTCCCGCCGCAGTGCGGTCACCAGCTTGCGGAAGCAGCGCGGGCTCAGACCGCTGAACGGGCCCATCCAGGACGGCTCCGACGCCGTGATCACACCAATCACGCGAAAGATCACCCCTCGTCGAGATCGCCGAGAGGTGAAATCAGTCGATCAACAGCTCGTCAAGACGCTGGACGGAACGCGGAGTGCCCATCTCTCATCGGCCATGGCGACCAGGGCCGCGTGATACTGCCGCGTGATCGGCAGAGCGTCCTCGTAGATCCACGAGCACATGGTGTCGAACGCCAATGCCTCCTCTCCGTGCGAGAGCAGATGGCGCAGATCCGTGACGACCGCCTCCGAGGTGAGCGGTCGAGAACCAGCAGGCATCAGGGGCTGTGGACTCATCGCGTCGGCCAGTCCGCTGCGGAGCATCCCGGTCAGCTTCTTCTCGGCCTTGTCGCTCAGCAGCGTGCGCGCGTACGTCAGGAACGCGGACAGGCCCCAGGTCGAAGGCCGAGTCCGTGCGACCGGTGCCCACGGCGGACAGGGCGTGAGCCAGTAGCGGGGGCGGTGGGCGCGGTCGGGCCTCGACGATCAGCAGGCCCCGGCCGCTGGCGTCGGTGGCGGCGGGGTGGGGCGCCCTCGGGATTCTGTGTGCGCCGGTTACGGCTGTCGTGGACCTCCAGGCGGGCATGTCCGGCGCCGGTCTCCAACTACGCCTCGGCGAAGTCCCTGTTCGGCCAGCTCGACATCCCGCGCCGGAACAGGATCTGCCCAGGGATGCCGTCCAGCGCGTGATGACGGAGAACACCACCCTCAAGCGCCGGATCCAGCAACTCACCAGCGAACGCAGGAGCCTGGAAGACCGGTTGAAGGGGGCACGCGAGAACAACCGATTTCTCGACAAGCGTGTCGCCGAACTCGAAGCCCAGCTTGCCGAACTGCTGACCCAACGCGGGGCCCTGGACCTGCCTTGACGCCCCCCACCACACCTTGGCCAGAAGCCAACGTCCTCGTCACCGGCATGGCGAACAGACAGACGGCACCGAGCAGTCTCCGGCACCGGACGGGGCCCAACGTTCGTTCCCGGTGCAACGTCTCTCTACCGGGTCTGACCGTTCACGTTGTCCTCGAACAGTTCCCGGGTACGGCGCAGCAGCGCTTCCCGTACGCCGTCCGGTGACAGGACCCGCAGCGGTGTGGCCAGGCTGAGGAGGTACCTGGCGAGCCCGTCCGCGTCGGGGCCGCCGATGTCGACGATCGTGGCGCCGGGGCCTTCCGGGCGGTGGGTACCGACCGTCGGCGGGATCAGCCGCAGTGCCTGCTCTACGGGCAAAGGGAGGCGGATCGTCACGTACAGCGGGTAGGCGCCGGCCGCGATGGAGCGGGAGACAAGCAGCGCCGGGTCAGGTGGGTCGATGAATTCCACCGGGCGCCCGGTCGGCTGTAGCTGGCCAACCCTGTCGGCCCGGAAGGTCCGCCAATCGTCCCGCGTCACGTCCCGGGCGACGAAGTACCAACGGCGTCCCGTGTGCACGAGGCGGTACGGGTCGACGTCCCGGACCGTGGCCCTTCCTTCCCGATCGCGGTACGACAGGCGGCTGCGCTCGCCCCGGCGACACGCGGCGGCCAGTTCCAGCAGCATGCCGGGCGCGATCTGCGCCTCATCGGGCCTTGGGGTGTGAACAAAGGCGGCGTCCATCTCGCCCAGCCGGTCCGCGATCCGGCGTGGCAGAACCTGCCGCAGTTTCAGCAGAGCAGACAGCGCGGCTTGGTCGCCGCCGAGAACGCCGCTGAGCGCCGCCTCCCGTAGCCCGACAGCCACTGCGAGTGCCTCTTCGTCATCGAGGATCAACGGCGGCACCCGGGCCCCGGCACTGAGGCGATAGCCGCCCCACGGCCCGGGGTCGGACTCGACTCCGTAGCCGAGTTCCCGGAGCCTGGCGACGTCCCGCCGCACCGTGCGCTCAGTGACCGCCATCTGGGCGGCCAGCTCACCGCAGGTCCACGAGGGCCGCGCGGACAGCAGTGAGACCAGTCGCAGCAGGCGGGCGGAGGTGCTGATCACATCGTGAAGTGTCCCGCATGACCAGGACCGAATCTGTCCTGGTCCCGTCATAGCGTCTTTCCCATGAGCACTGGAAACACGTCCGCACCCGCGATCCGCTACTCGGCCGTCACATTCGACTGCCCGGACCCCGCCGAACTGGCCCGCTTCTACGGCGACGCCCTTGGCCTGCCCGTTGCCTACTCCACTGAAGACTTCATCCTGCTTGGCCAGGAGGGCTCGGCCGGACTGGGGTTCAACCGCCTGGCCGACTACCGACGGCCCACCTGGCCGGACCCCTCCCAGGAGAAGCAGGCCCACATCGAACTGGGCGTCGACAACTTGGATGACGCCCAGGCCCGGCTGCTCGCCCTGGGGGCCGTCGAGCCCGCCGTCCAGCCGGAACCCGACCGGTGGCGGGTCCTGCTGGACCCCGCAGGTCACCCGTTCTGCATCACCACCCTGGTCTGAGCATGATCGGCAGACTGATGACCATGACAGCGCACGCAGGCGGAGGCGGCGAACTCGCCGCTGTCCTGCTGAGGGTGGCCAGCTCTGACACACGCCCCCGGCCACAGGAACGGCCTGTTCGGAGGTCATTCCTGCGGCCAGGTCGCGTACGACCCGGCCCCGACATGCCCGTCGCGCCACTGATGACGTGGGTGCTGACAGAACGACAGGGCTTGAGCCAGTAGCGGGGGGCGGTGGGCACGGTTTCCTTTGCTCGGTTGGGGTTACCGTTCCTCATCAGTGAGCAGGAGTGGGTCTTGGACCTATTGCCTGTCGCTGCGCGCATCCCGAACGGAGTCCCCCATGGCACCCACCACCTCCCTCACCGCCGTCCAGGCCCACGCCCGCCTTCACGAGCTGACCGTCATCGACGTACGCACCCCCGGCGAATACGCCTCCGGCCACCTGCCCGGCGCCCACAACATTCCCCTCGACCACCTCGATGCCGCCCTGCCCGCCCTCAAGACGGCCGCCGACCGTGGCGACCTCCTCGTCGTGTGCGCCTCCGGCGCCCGCTCCGCGACCGCCTGCCAGCGCCTGGCCGAGCGGGGGGTCGCCGCCGCCACCCTCACCGGCGGCACCACCGCCTGGACTCAGCTCGGCCACGACACCCACCGCCCCACCGGCACCCCCGCCCCCTGGGCCATGGACCGCCAGGTCCGCCTCGCCGCCGGATCCCTCGTCCTGACCGGCATCATCGCCGGGCAGCGCTGGAACAAGGCTCGCTGGCTCTCCGCAGGTGTGGCCGCCGGCCTGGTCTTCTCCGCCCTCACCAACACCTGCGGCATGGCCATGATCCTCGCCAAGCTCCCCCACAATCAGCCCAAGGCCACCGACCTCGACGCCACCCTCGCCACCCTCGCCGCCCTGACCGACTGACAGCCAGGCCTGAGCAGGACCGCCTACGGTGCCACGTGAGCGTTGAGCGTTGGGCGGCGGCAGGCGGGTGAGGGCCGTCCTGGTGTTCGTGATCAGTCGTGTGCGCCGGACTTGTTCCGCACCCGCTTCATGTCGTCTTCGAGCAGCGTCCAGACCTCGATCAGGGCCGTCCAGGGCTCCGGGCCTACGTCGGCTCCGGCCCCGGGGGGCCGCCCGGTTCCGCCTCGTCCCGCAGCGTGCGCGCGTACGTCAGGAAGGCGGCCAGGGCCAGGTCGAAGGCCGTGTCCGCGCGGTGGGGTCCGACGGCCGCCAGGGCGCGGGTCAGGAGCGGGGTCTGCGGGGACGGCTCCCACATGGCCTCGGGGGCCGCCAGGTCCAGGGCCGAGCCGAGGATCAGGTTCTCCAGGCCGGTCAGCAGCGGCATCACCCGCTCCTCGGGGAAACCGGCCGCCAGCAGCAGACCCACCGCGCGCTCGTAGTGGGCCAGCACCTTCGGGGCCCGGACCGGCGTGGTCATAAGCAGCGGGATGGCCCGGGGGTAGGCGGCGAAGGCGGCCCGGTAGGACCGCGCCCACTCCTCCAGGGCCCGGTCCCAGGGGGTCAGGGCCAGGGCGTCGTCGGCGATCCGGTCGGACACCCGCTCCCGTATCAGCTCCACCACCCCGGCCCGGCCGTCCACGTGGTGATACACCGAGCCCGTCTGCACGCCCAGCGCCCGGGCGATCTGCGGGACGCTGAACTCCCCTTGCTCCGCGACGAGTTGCAGCGCGGTCGTGGCGATCCGCTCCCGGTCCAGGAGGGGGATGCGCGGCCGTGCCATCGATGTTCTCCCGCCGTCAGGTCTTCCCGTACGCCAAAACCGGAGGCTACATTGCCGCGAACCGAAAGCCTTTAGGTTTCCGGTCCCCCCGCCGCCTGCCGTACGCAGAAGGGTGCCTCCGCATGCCCGAAACGCCAGAGCCACCAGCCGGATCCGCCCTGCGCAAGGGCGCCCTCGGAACCGCCGACATCTCCTTCTTCGTCGTCTCCGCAGCCGCCCCCCTCACCGTCATGGCCGGAGTCGCCCCCGTCGCGATCCTCCTCGGCGGCATCGGCGCCCCCGCCGGGTACCTCATCGCCGGCCTCACCCTCGCCGTCTTCGCCGTCGGCTTCACCACCATGAGCCGCCACGTCCGCAGCGGCGGCGCCTTCTACGCGTACATCTCCCGCGGCCTCGGCAAGCGCGTCGGCATCGGCGCCGCCCTGCTCGCCCTCATCGGCTACAACGGCATGGAGATCGGCGTCTACGGGCTCCTCGGCACCACCACCGCCGACACCGGCCGCGCCCTGTGGGGCCTCGACATCCCCTGGCTGCCCGTCTCCCTCGCCGGCCTCGCGCTCATCTGGTACGGCGGCTTCCGCTCCATCGACTTCGGCGCCAAGCTGCTCGGCGTCCTCCTCGTCGCCGAGACGGGGATACTCGTCCTCCTCGCCGCGGGAGTATTGATCAAGGGCGGCGCCCACGGGCTGTCGGCCGCCTCCTTCGCTCCTGGCGCGGTCCTCGTCCCCGGCACCGCGGCCGTCCTGGCCTTCGCGTTCGCGGCCTTCACCGGCTTCGAGTCGACCGTCATCTACCGCCGCGAGGCCCGCGACCCCGACCGGACCATCCCGCGCGCCACCTACATCGCCGTCGCCTTCCTCGGCCTCTTCTACGCCTTCGTCGTCTGGACCGTCATCCAGGCCTTCGGCGCCGAGGAGGTCATGGCCGCCGCCGCCGAGGACCCGGGCGGCCTCTTCTTCGCCGCCATCACCACCTACGTGGGCCCCTGGGCGGCCGACCTGATGCACGTCTTCATCGTCACCAGCGTCATCGCCTCCCTCCTCGCCTTCCACAACGCCATCAACCGCTACGTCCTCGCCCTCGCCGAGGAAGGCGTCCTGCCCGCCGCCCTCGGCCGGGTCCACCACCGCCACCGTTCCCCGTACCTGGCCGGACTCGCCCAGACCGCCCTCGGCGCCGTCATCGTCGTCGGCTTCGCCCTCGCCGACGCGGACCCGTACCAGCAGCTGCTGCTCTGGGTGAACACACCCGGCATGATCGGCCTCATGGCGCTGATGCTGCTCGCGGCCATCGCCGTACCCGTCTACTTCCGGCGCGTCCCGCACGAGGAGGGCCCCTGGCGGACCGTCGTCGCACCCGTCACCGCCGCCGCCCTGCTCGCCGTGGCGATCTTCCTGGTCGTCTCCAAGGTGGACCTCTTCACCATGGCCTCCCCGACCGTCAACACCGTCCTCGTCGCCCTCGTCCCCACCGTCTTCCTCATCGGCCTCGTCCTTGCCCAGCGGCTGAAGACCCGCCGCCCCGAGGTCTACGCCCGCTTCGCCGAAGAACCCCTCCCCGAAGACGCCCTCCACGACGAGGCCCTCCCCGAAGGAGCACAGCCGTGCCCGCTGCCGACACCGTCCTGACCGGAGCCCGCGTCCGGACCCTCGACCCCGCCCGCCCCGAAGCCGGCGCGGTAGCCGTCCACGGCGGCGAGATCGTCGCCGTCGGCCAGGAGGACGACGTACGAGGCTGGCTCGGCCCCGGCACCGAGATCGTCGACCTCGGCGGCGCCACCCTCACCCCCGGCCTCACCGACGCCCACAGCCACCCCGTCTGGGGCGTCGAAATGGCCACCGGCACCGACCTCTCGCCCGTCCGGGACCTCGACCAGCTCCGCGCCGCCCTGCGCACCGCCGACCGCACCGGCGGCTGGGTCCTGGGCCACGGCCTCGACCACAACGCCTTCGGCGGCCGGCCCGTCGACCGGGCCCTGATCGAGGACGCGCTCGGCCCGACCCCGGCCTTCCTGCGCCTCTACGACGGCCACTCCGCCCTGGCGAACGGCCCGGCCCTGGCCGCCGCGGGCATCACCGGCCCCCGTACCTTCGCCCAGCGCTCGGAGATCGTCTGCGACGCCGACGGCACGCCCACCGGCCACCTGATCGAGCACGCCGCGATGGCCCTCGTCGGCGCCCTCGCCCCCAAGCCCACCTCCGCCGAGCGTCGCACCCGCCTCGTCGAACTGCTCGGCGCCATGGCCGCCACCGGCCTCACCGGCGCCCACGTGATGGACCTCGGCGACGGTGACGTACCGGCCCTCCTGGCCACCGTCGAGTACGAGGGGCACCTGCCGCTGCGGCTGCGCCTGGCCCCCTGGTGCATGCCCGGGGCGGGGGACGAGGAGCTGGCGGAGCTGATCGGCCTCCAGCGCCTGGGCGGCCGGCACTGGCAGGTCGGCGGCGTGAAGTTCTTCATGGACGGCACCGTCGAGGGCGGCACCGCCTGGCTGGAGCACGCCGACTGCCACGGCCAGGGCACCGACGCCTTCTGGCCGGACCTGGAGCAGTACGCACGGGCCGTACGGGTCCTCGACACCGCCGGGGTCGGCACCGCGACCCACGCCATCGGCGACGCGGCGGTCCGGCACGTCCTGGACACCGTGGCCTCGCTGGGCGGCGGCTCCGGGGCGCGGCACCGGATCGAGCACATCGAGACCGTCCCCGACGACCAGCTGAAGCGGTTCGCGGAGCTGGGGGTGAGCGCCTCGATGCAGCCGCCGCACGCCGCGTACACCCGGGCAGACCACAGCGACGAGTGGTCGAAGCGGCTCGGCGACGAACGGGCCGGCCGGGCCTGGCGGTGCCGCGACCTGCGGGACGCGGGCGCGGTGCTGGCCCTCGGCTCGGACTGGCCCATCGCCCACCACGACGCCCGCCAGGTCCTCGCCACCGCTCTGCGCCCGCGCGGGGCGGCAGCGGGAGGACGGTTCCTGACCGGGCTGATGGCACTGGAGGGCATGACTTCGCACGCCGCGCTGGCGGCGGGGGAGGAGGCGGTGGCTGGCCGGATCGCCGTCGGCCACCGGGCGGACCTGACGGCCTTCACCGTCGACCCGGTCACCGCCGGGCCGGACGAACTGGCCGAGGCCCCCGTACGCCTGACGATGTCGGGCGGCCGTATCACCCACGCCCAGGAAGGCCGATAGACGGGCCTAAGGGCTGTCCCGTAATCCCCGGCGGGCGCACGACGACAGCTACGGCACCTCGCCGCGTTGTCGGAGCGCCCGAATACGCCCAGTATGAGGA
>NZ_JBSFTP010000066.1:0-41888 GCF_053591315.1 Streptomyces sp. NPDC003042 | reverse complement strand
CCCCGGACCCCCGCGCCTCAAGCGCCGGCGGGGCTGAAGGGTTCGCCTCAAGCGCCGGCGGGGCTGGAGGGTGCGCCTCAAACCCCCCCGGTCTCCGTCCGGGGGTACCCCCAGGCGGGGCTGGAAGGTGTGCCGTGGACGCCCGGGCGGTATTTGGGGAGGCGGGCCGTGATCTTCATGCCCGCGCCGATGCCCGTCTCGATGACGAGGCCGTAGTCGTCCCCGTACACCTGGCGCAGCCGCTCGTCGACGTTGGGCAGTCCGATGCCCGAGGAGGCGGATCCCGCCCGGTCCCCGGCCAGGATCCGCCGCAGCAGGGCCGGATCCATCCCGATGCCGTTGTCCTCGATGGTGAGCACCGCCTCCGAGCCCGCGTCCCGGGCCGCGATGGTGATCCGGCACTCCTCGGTGGAGTCCTCCAGCCCGTGTTTGACGGCGTTCTCCACCAGCGGCTGAAGACACAGGAACGGCAGCGCCACCGGCAGCACCTCCGGCGCCACCTGCAAGGTCACCTTCAGCCGGTCCCCGAACCGGGCCCCGGCCAGCGCCAAGTACTGCTCGATCGAGCGCAACTCCTCGGCCAGCGTGGTGAATTCACCGTGCCGCCGGAAGGAGTAGCGGGTGAAGTCCGCGAACTCCAGCAGCAGCTCCCGCGCCCGCTCCGGATCGGTGCGCACGAACGACGCGATCGCCGCCAGGGAGTTGAAGATGAAGTGCGGGGATATCTGCGCCCGCAGTGCCTTGATCTCCGCCTCCATCAGCCGGGTCCGCGCCCGGTCCAGCTCCGACAGTTCCAGCTGTACGGAGACCCAGCGCGCCACCTCCGTCGCGGCCCGCACCAGCACCGCCGACTCCCGCGAGCCGTACGCCACCAACGCTCCCAGCACCCCGTCCTCACCCGTGAGCGGCGCGAACACCGCCCACTTCAGCGGGCATTCGGGCCGCTCGCACTCCGTACGCACGCTCAGGCTGCGCCCCGACTCCAGCATCACCGCCACCCGGGCCATCGCCCGCCGCTCGTGGTGGTCGGCGCCCGGCCCGTCCCAGGCCAGCACCGCCTCCCGGTCGGTCAGGCACAGCGCCTCCGTGCCGAGCAGCGAGCGCAGCCGCCGGGCGGCCTTGCGGGCGGCGTCCTCGGTGAGCCCGGCGCGCAGCGGGGGCGCGGCCAGCGAAGCGGTGTGCAGGGTGTGGAAGGTGGCCCGCTCGACGGGCGTGCCCAGGTCCAGTCCGGCGGCCCGTTCCCCGCGCCGGGCGTGCCACCTGCCCAGGGCCCAGCCGAGCCCGAGCAGCAGGGCCGCGCCCGTCACCGCCAGCGCCGTGAGCGCCGCGCCGGTCACCGCGCGGCCCCCGCCGCGCGGTCCCCGGCGACGTCCTCGGGCAGGTGCAGCCGGGCCAGCGCCGCCGCCGTCCCGGCCGGGATCCGCGACGGGGTGGCGAGGGACACCAGCACCATCGTCAGGAAGCCCAGCGGCACCGACCACACCGCCGGCCAGGCCAGCAGCGCGTGCGTCCAGCCGGCCGGGGCCAGCCCGCCCCGCGTCGCCAGGACCGCGCCCAGCGCCGCTCCGCCGCCGGTGAGCAGTCCGGCCACCGCCCCGGGCGGGGTCAGGCCGCGCCACCAGATGCCCAGCACCAGCAGCGGGCAGAAGGAGGACGCCGACACCGCGAACGCCAGCCCCACCGCGTCGGCCACCGGCACATGGGTGGCCGCCACCCCGCCCGCCAGCGGCACCGCCATCGCCACGACCACCGCGAGGCGGAAACTCCCCACGCCGCGCCGGGGCAGCACGTCCTGGTGCAGCACCCCGGCCACCGCCATCGTCAGCCCCGAGGCCGTCGACAGGAACGCGGCGAAGGCGCCCCCGGCCAGGAGCGCCCCCAGCAGGTCGCCGAGCAGCCCGCCCAGCATCCGCTCGGGCAGCACCAGCACCGCCGCGTCCGCGTCGCCGGTCAGGGCCAGCTCGGGCGCGTAGATCCGGCCCAGTGCCCCGTACACCTGCGGCAGCAGGTAGAAGACCCCGAGCAGGCCGAGGACGACCAGGGTGGTGCGCCGGGCGGCCCGCCCGTTGGGACTGGTGTAGAAGCGCACCGCGACGTGCGGCAGGCCCATCGTGCCCAGGAAGGTGGCCAGGATCAGCCCGTACGTGGCGTACAGCCGGTGCTCGCGGCGCTCCCCGGACAGCGGCTGCGCCCAGCCGGGCACGTTCCGGTCGGTCCCCGCGCTGGCGGCCGGGACCACGCTCTTGGCGGCGAACTCCAGCCGCGTACGAGCCTGTACGGAGTGCTGCCCCTCGGACAGGGTCAGCGGGACGGCCTGGTACGCCTGCCCGTCCACCCGCCCCGTCACCGTCACGGTGAGCGGCGCGTCCAGCGACAGCCGGATGTCCTCGGCGAGGGTGACGGCGGTGTGCTCGCGGAAGACGGCCGGGGCGTCGAAGGAGGCGCGCGGCGCGCCGTCCCCGGCCCAGGCGGCGATCAGGAAGAAGGCGGGCACCAGCAGGGCGGTGAGCTTCAGCCAGTACTGGAAGGCCTGCACGAAGGTGATGCTGCGCATCCCGCCCGCCGCCACGGCCGCCGTGACCACGAAGGCGACGACCACCCCGCCGACCCAGTGCGGGGCCCCGGTCAGCACCTCCAGGGTCAGCCCCGCCCCCTGCAACTGCGGGAGCAGGTACAGCCAGCCGACCCCGAGGACGAACAGCACCGCGATCCGCCGCACGGCCCGCGACTGGAGCCGGCCCTCGGCGAAGTCGGGCAGCGTGTACGCCCCCGAGCGCCGCAGCGGCGCCGCGACCAGCGTCAGCAGCACCAGGTACCCGGCGGTGTAGCCGACGGGATACCAGAGCATCTCCGGCCCCTGGAGCAACACCAGCCCCGCGACACCGAGGAAGGAGGCGGCGGAGAGGTATTCGCCGCTGATGGCCGCCGCGTTCAGGCGCGGGCCGACGGTGCGCGAGGCGACGTAGAAGTCGGAGGTCGTCCGCGAGATGCGCAGGCCCAGCGCTCCCACCAGCACCGTGACCAGGACGACTACGGTGACCGCGGTCAGCGCGTACGTCTGGTTCACCGGGGGTCCTTCGGCAGGGGCAGGGGTGTCCGGAGTCTATGCACCGCCCGCCGCGCGGCAACAGGCGCGATCCGGCACGATCCCCGGCCCCCGGGTACGCCGAGCCCCACGGCTCCCCGGCGCGGGCGCGAGGCGCGGTCAGCGCGCGGGGTCGCGGTGCTCCGCGCAGTCGCGCAGGGCGATCTCCAGCTCCACGTACGACTCCTCCGCACGCCGGAAGGCCAGAGTCAGGGCCGCCTCCGCGCGCGGCGGCAGGTGGCAGCGGGTGCCCTGCTGGGCGTCGTACAGCACATCGGCCCAGCGGGCGGCGGCGCTGCGCAGCCGCGCGAGGAGCGCCTCGGCCTCGGCGGGTCCGGCGGTCCGGGTCCGCGGCAGTCCGGTCAGCGCGTCCAGCAACGCCTGGATCTCGGACATCTGGCTCCTCCCGGCCCGGAAGATCCACGATACGCGGGGGCCGACCGGGCGGGCGGTCCGACGGGCGGCCCCTGCGGCCGACGGGCCCGGCGGGGCGCCGTACGCCCGTCCCGGCGCGACGAACGGCGCCCTGGTACGCCGGACGGTCGTACCGGCAGGCGTACGGCTGTCCGCCGGGCCCGTCAGCCGGTCGCCTGCCGCATCAGCAGGTCACGCAGCTCGCGGGCGTGCCGACGGCTGACCTGGAGCTCCGCCGACCCGACCCGGACGGTCGTGGTGCCCGCGTCCAGGCGCAGTTCGTCGATCCGTCCCAGCGCCACCAGATGGCGCCGGTGGATGCGCACGAACCCCCGGGCCGCCCAGCGCTCCTCCAGCGTGGACAGCGGTATCCGCACGAGGTGGCTGCCGTCGTCGGTGTGCAGCCGGGCGTAGTCGCCCTGGGCCTCGACGTACGCGATGTCCGCTATCGCCACGAACCGGGTGACGCCGCCCAGTTCGACCGCGATCTGCTCGGGGGAGCGGTCGGCGACGCTCACCCCGGGAGCCGCCCGGCGGGCCTCCGGGCCAGCCGGTCCGGCCCGCGGGGGTACCGGCTCGGGGGGCGCCGCGGGCCGGCCGAGCTGCGCGCGGACCCGCCGGACGGCCTCGGCCAGCCGCTCCGGGCGCACGGGCTTGAGCACGTAGTCCACGGCCTTGAGGTCGAAGGCCTGTACGGCGAACCCCTCGTGCGCGGTGACGAACACGACGAGCGGCGGCCGGGCGAATCCGGCGAGCAGCCGGGCGATGTCCAGCCCGGTCAGCCCGGCCATCTGGATGTCCAGGAAGACCACGTCGATCCCGTCGGACCCGTCCGGGCCGCTCTCCAGGGCCCGCGTGATCCGGCGCAGCGCCTCGGTGGCGTCGGAGGCACCCTCGGCGCTGCTCACCCTGGGGTCGGAGCGCAGCAGGTAGAGGAGCTCCTCCAGGAGGGGCTTCTCGTCGTCGACGGCCAGTACGCGCAGCATGGGGCTGATTTTAAGACGTGATCCGCAATTCACCAGAGGGTGAGCTGTGGACCGCACGCGGTGCGGGGACCGGGCGTTCCGGCGTGGTCGCGCACGGGGCGCGTCTCATCCGGGTCGCTCGGTTCCGTTGTCCGGCGGTTCGGGGACCGGTCACGCCGGTATGCCTGCTTCGGCACCCCATCCGACCGTGCGTCGCGTGCCCGCCGGGCACCGTCACCGCCTTGGGCTCCTGTCCCTTGGCGGCGCGACGCTCGGCGCGCTTGGCCTGCTTCTTCGACAGCCCGTACTGCGCGGCGTTCGTCGCCCTCCGGGAGCGCTCCAGCGCCCTGGCACGGCCCCGCCGCTTCTTCGCTTCCTCCTCCAGCCGGGCGCGCTCGGCGCCGGTAGCCGCCCGGCGCGTCGGCCTTGCGGCGGCGGAGGGTGCGCGGCCCCCGCCCAGGGGGACGAAGGCGGGGACCGCGCGTTCGGGGTGGGGGTGTGGTGGGCTACTTCACGGTGATCAGCTTGCCGTCGGGGGAGACGGCGTACCAGGTGCCGCCGACGCCTTGGCCGTTGGTGTCGCCCGGCTTCTTGTCGCCCGTGAAGGTGTAGACCGGCCAGCAGTCGACCGTCTGCTGCTTCATGCCGTCCGGGCGGTCCAGGACCAGGTAGTTGCGGTCGGTGATCTCCTCGGCCTTGTCCGCCGGGGCGACGACCGGCCACTTGGCCAGGCAGTCGCCGGTGCACTTGGAGACCATGGGCCAGGCGGTGTCCGGCTTGAACCGGTAGACGGTCATGCCCTTGCCGTCGACGATGTGGTCACCGAGCTCGGGGTCCTTCGCGACGGTGAGGCCGCCCTGGGCCGTGCCGGGGGCGGGCGCGGCGGGCGCGGCCGCCTTCGCGGCCTTCTTGCCGTCCGGGGCGAGGGCGAACCAGGTGCCGCCGACGCCCTGCCCGTTCAGATCGCCCGCCTTGGTGTCCTTGGCGAAGCGGTACGCGGGCCAGCCCGCCACCGTCAGCTGTTTGCCGCCGTCCTTGCGGACCACCTCGCCCAGCACGGCCGGGTCCATGCCGGCCGCCGCCGTCACGTCGCCGGCCGCGACCACCGGCCAGGCCTTCGCGCAGTCCCCGTCGCAGGTGGAGGTGGGGGGCTTGGCGGTGTCCTTGTCGAAGCGGTAGAGCGTGAAACCGGCGCTGTCGGTGAGGACCGGGCCGAGCTGCCCGGTGTCGGCGATCGTCAGCTGCCCGGCGGGCCCGGCGCCGGTGGAGCCCGCGGCGCTCGCGTAGGGGTCCGCGGCGGGGTCCGCGGCGGGAGGCTGGACCGAGGCGGCACCGGCCGGCTTCGTGGTGTCGCCCGAGCCCGCCGTGGCGCCGCCGCCGCAGGCCGTTGCCGCGAGAGCGACGACGACCGCGACCGCGGCCAGGGAAGTTCCGCGCCTGATACCCATGTTGATCTCCCACGTGTGGTGTCTGCCGTGTCCGTCGCCGGAACCGCGGCAACGTGTGCAGAACACGGCGCCGTGGGAGCACCCTGTTCAGCTTCGCCGGTATGGCCTGTCTCACTCACCCGCCGTCGAACCCGGCCCGGCGCAGAGCCGTGGCCACAGCGAGGCCGAGAATCCGGTGTCCGGCGTCGTCTGGGTGCAGCCCGTCCGCGAGGTGCTCGGGTCCCAGCAGGTCCCGGCCGGGCAGCAGGGCGAGGTGGCCGTCCCCGGCCGCGATCCGGTCGCGGGTGGCGCGTTCCATCGCGTCGCGCAGGGCGCCCAGGGTGGCGCCGAGGCGGTTCGGGGTGCGTTCGGCGTCGGGGCGCAGCACGGGGGAGAGGAGCAGCAGGGGGGTGCGCGGATGGTCCTGCCGGATCAGGTCGAGGAACGCGCGGGTGGTCTCGTAGAGCAGCGGGACCGAATGGGGCACCCGCGTCCAGCAGTTCGTGCCGAAGGCGAGGGTGATGACGTCGGCGGGGAGCGCGGCGAGCTGTTCGGCGGTGGCGAGCTCGCCGCGCGCCGCTCCCGCGTAGCCGAGGTTGACCGTGTCCCAGCCCAGGGACCGGCCGGTGACCGCCGGCCAGCCGTGGGCGGGGCGGGTGGACCACCAGCCCTCGGTGATGGAGTCGCCGTGCACGACCCAGCGCGGGGCCGTCGGGGCGGGCGTGAGGGCGCCGCCGATGCCGCGCAGGGCCAGGATCAGCGGGGACTGCGCCTCGGGCGGGTACACGAGGAACGGGCCGCGCCGCCGGGGCAGCTCGAGGCGTACGACGGACTCCGCGGCCGGTTCGGTGAAGACCTCGGTGAGCGGCCCGTGCCGGTTCCACACGGCGAAGCCGTGCGCGAGGTCGCGCAGCGCGTCGGTGGGGCCGGGCACGGTCGCCCGGTAGCGGATCTCCACGGCGTGCGCCGACGCGGTGGTGAACTCCAACCGCACGCCGATGGGGAGCGTGGCCCGCTCGCCGGTGTCCCAGGGCAGCCGCACGGTGTCCGCCGGGTCGGCGCGCACGGGGCGGCCCCGGTCCAGCCAGGCGACGCCGCGCAGGAACGGTCCGGGATCCAGCCACCGCCCGTCGGAGCCGAGGTCCCCGGCTGTGGCGCGGGTCATGCCGGGCCACCCGGGTCGCGTGCTCTCACTCTTCGTCTCCGATCGTCGGGTACGGGCTCCCTCACGTAAGAGGACAGCGGCGGGGCCCGGAAGTACAGAGCGCCGGGCGGTCGCCCGGTACGCCGCCACCCGGCGGGCCGGATCCGGTCGGCCAGGACGGCGTGCCGCGGCGGACCTGACGGAGGATCAAAAAGGGTCCTCAACGTCGGTTGCGCAGCGATCGATCATCCGCGCGCAACAAAGGACCATCCAGGACAGATCCGCGCAACGATCGTTCGCCAATGTGCAAGGATGGTGCATTACGGGCGGTATCACTCAGCTCGTAGGCTCACTCGCTGTACGTGGAGTGGCGAGGACCGCCTGCTCGGCGGTCTTCCCCCATGCCAGGCTCTGCCTGCGCCTGCTCCGGACCGCTGCGGTCGACGCCTCAGTCCCCATCCGCAGCGAACAAGGAGTCCCCCCGTGCTCGACCAAGGCCAGGCGCCGCCCGTCGCCACCGAGGCCCGCAGGCCTGCCCACCCCCTGCTCCGCCGCAAGCCGGTCGAGCAGCTGGTCGCCGAGGGCGGCCAGGGTGAGGGCGGCTCGCTGCGCCGCTCGCTCACCATGTGGCAGCTGACCATGATCAGCATCGGCGCCACGCTGGGCACCGGCATCTTCGTCGTCCTCGGCACGGCGGCGCCCAAGGCCGGCCCGGCCGTGACGATCTCCTTCGTCATCGCGGGCCTGACCGCGCTCTTCTCCGCCCTGTCCTACGCGGAACTGGCCGGGTCCGTCCCGGTCTCCGGGTCCTCGTACTCGTACTCGTACGCCACCATGGGCGAGTTCGTCGCCTGGATCTGCGGCTGGTGCCTGGTCCTGGAGTATGGCGTGTCCGTCGCGGCGGTCGCCGTCGGCTGGGGCGAGTACCTCAACGAACTCCTCGACGGCACCCTGGGGATCACCATCCCCGACGCCGTCTCGGCACCCCCGGGCGACGGCAGCTTCATCAACCTGCCGGCGCTGGTCGTCGTCCTGCTCGCCATGGTCTTCCTGATGCGCGGTGCCAAGGAGAGCGCCCGGATCAACTCGATCATGGTCGGCGTGAAGATCGTCACGCTGCTGCTCTTCATCGGCATCGGCTTCCTGGGCATCAAGGCCGGCAACTACGCCCCGCTCGCCCCGCTCGGCATCGCCGGCATCAGCGCCGGCGCGGCCACCCTCTTCTTCTCGTACATCGGCTTCGACGCCGCCTCCACCGCCGGTGAAGAGGCCAAGAACCCCAAGCGGGACCTGCCGCGCGCGATCATGCTCTCGCTGGGAATCGTCACCGTCCTGTACGTCCTCGTCGCCTTCGTCGCCGTCGGCGCCATGCCGTGGCAGGACTTCGAGGGCACCGAGGCCGCGCTCGCGCAGATCATGACCGACGTCACCGGCCACACCTTCTGGGGCGTCGTCCTCGCCGCGGGCGCCGTGGTCGCCATCGCCTCGGTCGTCTTCGCCGTCCTCTACGGCCAGACCCGCATCCTCTTCGCGATGTCCCGCGACGGCCTCGTCCCGAAGGTCTTCGCCAAGGTCGACGCGAAGACCGGCGCCCCCCGCGCCAACGTCGTGATCGTCTCCCTCTTCTGCGGCGTGCTCGCCTCCTTCATCCCGCTCGGCAAGCTGGCGGACGCCACCAGCATCGGCACCCTCTTCGCCTTCGGCCTCGTCAACGTCGCCGTCGTGATCCTGCGCCGCACCCGCCCGGACATGCCGCGCACCTTCAAGGTGGCCCTCTTCCCCGTCACGCCGATCCTCGGCCTCCTCGCGTGCGGCTACATGATGTTCAGCCTGGACATGGACACGTGGAAGGTCTTCGGTGGCTGGATGGTCGCGGGCATCGTGTTCTACTTCCTGTACGGCATCCGCCGCTCCCGACTGGCCACAGCAGAGAAGTGATCCACCCGCAGTGCGACTGAACGATCTCGACGAACGCATCGTGCACGCCCTCGCCGAGGACGCCCGCCGCTCCTACGCGGACATCGGCTCCGAAGTCGGACTCTCCGCCCCCGCCGTCAAGCGGCGCGTGGACCGGCTCCGCGCGGAAGGCGCCATCACGGGCTTCACCGTCCGCGTCGACCCCGCCGCGATGGGCTGGGAGACCGAGGGCTTCATCGAGATGTACTGCCGCCACAACACCTCGCCGGACGACATCCGGCGAGGTCTGGCGCGCTACCCCGAGGTGGTGTCCGCGTCGACCGTCACCGGCGACGCGGACGCCCTCGTCCAGATCTTCGCCTCCGACATGCGGCACTTCGAGCGGGTGCTGGAGCGGATCGCGGGCGAGCCCTTCGTGGAGCGCACCAAGTCGGTCCTGGTCCTCTCCCCCCTGCTCCGCCGCTTCACCTCGGGCGCGCCGGCCTGAGCCGTGGCGTGGGCGGGGCGAGCAGGGCCCGGCGTTCCTCTTCCGTCAGGCCGCCCCACACGCCGAAGGGCTCCCGGGTCCGCAGCGCGTGCTCCAGGCAGGCCGCACGCACCGGGCAGGCCGCACAGATCCGCTTCGCGGCCTCGTCGCGGTGGTCCCGCTCGTCCCCCCGCTCACCGGCGGGGTGGAAGAAGCGGCCCGACCCGAGATCCCGGCAGGCCGCGCGGGACTGCCACTGCCAGTGGTGGTGCGCGGCGCCGGGCAGGTGGGTGACGTCGGTCATGGCAGTTCCTTTCCGTGGGTTTCCCCGCGTGTGACCGCTCGCCGCCCCCTGAAACCTGCCGCCGGGTCCCCTCCCCGCCGATGCCCGCCCGACATCCCTGGCCCGTACGGACGCCGGGTGCCACGGCCCGTACCCGCCGGCCCGCTGCGGGGCGTCGACGAGCTCCCCCGCCAAGCCTTCTCCGCCGCGGCCCCGACCGGTGCGCGCAGCCCGATGAAGACCGGCTCGCGGCGCAGCGTGTTGCGCGGCCCGGACGGGGTTGTCGAGTGCGGAGGCGTCGTGCTCGGTGGACATGGGGCGCCAGGATCCTTCCATCGGGTACGGGTACGGGACGGGTCTTCCATCGGGAGAACGGCCTTGATCATCCGCGTTCGCCACGGGCAGGTTGTGCCGAGGGCTCCCGGACCCCGCTCGACCCCTGGGAGGGCCCCGGCGCGGGCCGCGGAGGCTCCGCGCAACGAATCGCCGCCTCTCTCCCGGAACGCGCAACGAATCGATGCTCTCAGCGCAACGGTGACGGCTTGTCGCGGTCGAACGCGCGAACGTACCGTCTTAGGACCCCCTCCCCACCTGTCACAGAGGTACGCCCATGCCCCCGCTGCGCACCGCCCTCCTCCAGAGCTCCGGACGGCTCGGCGACACCGCCGAGAACCTCAAGGCACTCGACGAGGCCGCGGCGCGCGCCGCACAGGGCGGGGCCGGGCTCCTCGTGACCTCGGAGATGTTCCTGACCGGCTACGCGCTGGAGGTCGAGGAGATCGCCGACCGCGCCGAGCCGGCCGACGGCGCCTCCGCCCATGCCATCGGCATGATCGCCCGCCGCCACGGGATCGCCGTCCTGTACGGCTACCCGGAGCGGTCGGGCGACGCGGTCTTCAACTCCGCGCAGCTCATCGGCCCCGACGGGGCGGCGCTCGCGAACTACCGCAAGACGCACCTCTTCGGCTGCTTCGAGCAGGACGCCTTCACCCCCGGCGACACCCCCGTCGTCCAGGCGGACCTGGGCGGCCTCCGCATCGGCATCATGATCTGCTACGACGTGGAGTTCCCCGAGAACGTACGGGCCCACGGGCTCGCCGGGACGGACCTCCTCCTGGTCCCGACCGCGCAGATGCACCCGTTCCAGTTCGTCGCCGAGCAGCTCGTCCCGGTACGGGCCTTCGAGAACCAGATGTACATCGCGTACGTCAACCGCACCGGTCCCGAGGGCGCGTTCGAGTTCGTCGGCCTCAGCTGCCTCGCGAGCCCGGACGGCGTCACCCGCACCCGGGCCGGCCGCGGCGAGGAGCTGGTGTTCGGCGAGGCCGACCCCGAGCTGCTGGCCGCCTCGCGCGAGAACAACCCCTACCTGCGCGACCGCCGCCCCGGGCTCTACGCCTCCCTCGTCTAAGCCCTCTTCCTTCCCCCCTGCTCTGCCGCAAGGAGACGTACCCCCATGACGTCCACGGTGCCCACCACCGCCGTCCCGCACAGCGACGGACAGCCCCCGATCACCATGTTCGGCCCGGACTTCCCGTACGCGTACGACGACTTCCTCGCCCACCCGGCGGGCCTGGGCCAGATACCGGCGACCGAGCACGGCACCGAGGTCGCCGTCATCGGTGGCGGACTCTCCGGGATCATCTCCGCGTACGAGCTGATGAAGATGGGCCTCAAGCCCGTCGTCTACGAGGCCGACCAGATCGGCGGCCGGCTGCGCACCGTCGGCTTCGAGGGCGCCGGCACCGAAGGCCTGACCGCGGAGATGGGCGCCATGCGCTTCCCGCCGTCCTCCACCGCGCTCCAGCACTACATCGACCTCGTCGGCCTGGTCACGGAGCCCTTCCCGAACCCGCTGGCCGAGGCCACCCCCTCGACGGTCGTGGACCTCAAGGGCGAGACGCACTACGCCGAGACCATCGCCGACCTCCCGCAGGTCTACCGCGACGTCGCCGCCGCGTGGAACGCCTGCCTCGACGAGGGCGCCGACTTCTCCGACATGAACACCGCGATGCGCGAGCGGGACGTCCCGCGCATCCGCGAGATCTGGGCCAAGCTCGTCGAGAAGCTCGACGACGAGACCTTCTACGGGTTCCTCTGCAAGTCCGAGGCCTTCCAGTCCTTCCGCAAGCGCGAGATCTTCGGCCAGGTCGGCTTCGGCACCGGCGGCTGGGACACCGACTTCCCGAACTCCATCCTGGAGATCCTGCGCGTCGTCTACACCGAGGCGGACGACCACCACCGCGGCATCGTCGGCGGCTCGCAGCAGCTGCCGCTGCGCCTGTGGGAGCGCGAGCCCGAGAAGATCCTGCACTGGGCCCAGGGCACCTCGCTGTCCACCCTCCACGGCGGCACCCCGCGCCCGGCGGTGACCCGCCTGCACCGCACCGCGGGCAACCGCATCACGGTCACCGACGCGTCCGGCGACATCCGTACGTACCGCGCCGCGATCTTCACCGCCCAGTCCTGGATGCTGCTGTCGAAGATCGCGTGCGACGACACGCTCTTCCCGATCGACCACTGGACGGCGATCGAGCGCACCCACTACATGGAGTCCAGCAAGCTCTTCATCCCCGTCGACCGGCCGTTCTGGCTCGACAAGGACGAGGAGACGGGCCGCGACGTCATGTCGATGACGCTGACCGACCGGATGACCCGCGGCACCTACCTGCTGGACAACGGCCCGGACAAGCCGGCCGTCATCTGCCTCTCGTACACCTGGTGCGACGACAGCCTGAAGTGGCTGCCGCTGTCCGCGAACGAGCGGATGGAGGTCATGCTGAAGTCCCTCGGCGAGATCTACCCCAAGGTCGACATCCGCCGTCACATCATCGGCAACCCCGTGACCGTCTCGTGGGAGAACGAGCCCTACTTCATGGGCGCGTTCAAGGCCAACCTGCCGGGCCACTACCGCTACCAGCGCCGCCTGTTCACGCACTTCATGCAGGACCGCCTCCCCGAGGACAAGCGCGGCATCTTCCTCGCGGGCGACGACATCTCCTGGACGGCCGGCTGGGCCGAGGGCGCGGTCCAGACCGCCCTGAACGCGGTCTGGGGCGTCATGCACCACCTCGGCGGCTCCACGGACGCCACCAACCCGGGCCCGGGCGACGTCTACGACGAGATCGCCCCGGTCGAACTCCCCGAGGACTAGTCCTCCGGGATCCCCCGAACACGGGCCGCCCCCGCGCACGAACGCGGTGGCGGCCCGTATCCATGTCCGGCGGCGCCGTGGTCCGCCGGGTCCGGCACGCGTACCCGGCACGACACTAGTGAACGGCGGCCCAGCCGGTTTCCGAGCGCACCCGGACCGGCGTGAGCAGGCAGCGGCCGACCAGGCCGACGCCCGCGTCCAGGGATTCGCGGAACTCCTCGGCCAGTTCGGGCGAGCGGCGCAGCGTCCACAGGAGGCGGGCCGCCGCCCAGGCGCCCGCGCGGGCGCGCTCCAAGCTCCAGGAGCCGATCAGGTGGGTCAGCGGGTCGGCGATCTCCAGCAGGTCGGGGCCCGGCATCAGCTCCTCGCGGATGTGCTCCTCCAGCGAGACCAGGGTGTCGCCGACCCGGTCGAAGTCGGCTTCCAGGGCCGCCGGCGGGCAGTCCAGGGCGCGGCACGTCGAGACCACCGCCAGCGCGAGGTCATGGCCGATGTGGGCGTTGATCCCGGCCAGCGCGTGCTGGAGCGGGCGGATCCCCGGGTGCCGGCGGTACTGGAACAGCGGCCGCCAGCAGGCTGGGGCCTCCCGGTGCCCGTCGGCGCCCGCCTCCACCGCCGTCAGGTACCGCTCGGCGAAGCGGACGCTGAGGGTCCGTGCCGCCCCCGGCGCCGGGAACCCCCCGACCTCGATGCGCCGGTGCAGGGTCTCCGTGACCGTCAGGTAGACCCGGTTGAAGACGGCGACACCGTCCTGCGGCGGGAGCCGCTCGTCCAGGGCGCGCATCCGCGCCAGCACCGCTTCCATGGCTGCAGAGTCGCAGGCGCCGACGCGGATCCGGGGAACTTGGCCGTACGCTTCCCCGGTTCGGGCGAAACCCCGTCAACGCGGCGTGTCCGGGCCGTCCTGATCGCCGTAGGCGGAGGTGCCCGCGTCGAGCAGGGGCTCCTGCTCCTTCAGGTGCGGCGGGGCGAAGTACCGCAGCGCGTGGTAGCCGGTGATGACCACGATCGTGCCCAGCGCGATGCCCCCGAGTTCGAAGCTGTCGGTGATCCGGAGCTTCACCCCGCCGACGCCGATGATGATGCCCGCCGCGGCCGGCACCAGATTCAGCGGATTGCGCAGGTCCACCCGGCCGTTGATCCAGATCTGCGCGCCGAGCAGGCCGATCATGCCGTACAGGATCACCGTGATTCCGCCGAGGACCCCGCCCGGGATGGCGGCGACGATCGCCCCGAACTTGGGGCACAGCCCGAAGAGCAGCGCGAAGCCGGCCGCGGCCCAGTACGCGGCCGTGGAGTAGACCCGGGTGGCGGCCATGACGCCGATGTTCTCGGAGTACGTGGTGTTCGGCGGGCCGCCGACCGCCGTGGACAGCATGGACGCGGCGCCGTCGGCGGCGATGGCGGTGCCGAGCTTGTCGTCGAGCGGGTCGCCGGTCATCTCGCCCACGGCCTTGATGTGGCCGGCGTTCTCGGCGATGAGCGCGATCACCACGGGCAGGGCGATCAGGATGGCCGACCACTCGAAGGCCGGAGCGTGGAAGCTCGGCAGGCCGATCCAGTCGGCCTTGGCGACACCGGAGAGGTCGAGCCGCCAGTGGTCCACCGCCTCGGGCCCGCCCGCCGTGGAGTGGATCTTGCCGAAGAGCAGGTCGAACAGCCAGGAGATGCCGTAGCCGAAGAGCAGGCCCAGGAAGATCGCGATCCGCGACCAGAAGCCGCGCAGGCAGACCACCGCCAGCCCCGTGAACAGCATGACCAGCAGCGCCGTCCACTGGTCCTGCGGCCAGTACACGGAGGCCGTCACCGGCGCCAGGTTGAAGCCGATCAGCATCACGACCGCGCCCGTCACCACCGGCGGCATCGCCGTGTGGATGATCCGCGCGCCGAACCGCTGGACGGCGAGGCCCGAGAGGAACAGGGCGGCGCCGACCACGAAGACCGCGCCCGTGACCACCGCGCTGTCCCCGCCGCCCGCCCGGATCGCCGCCGCGACGCCGACGAAGGAGAGCGAGCAGCCCAGGTAGGAGGGGACCCGGCCGCGCGTGGCGAGGAGGAAGATCACCGTCGCGACACCGGACATCATGATGGCCAGGTTCGGGTCCAGGCCCATCAGGACCGGTGCGACGAAACTCGCGCCGAACATCGCGACCACGTGCTGGGCGCCGAGCCCGGCGGTGCGCGGCCACGACAGCCGCTCCTCGGGCCGTACCACCGCTCCGGGGGCGGGGGTCCGCCCGTCTCCGTGCAGGGTCCAGCGCACGCCGAGGCCCATGTTCGCTCCGTTTCTGACGACTGACGACTGGCGACATACAGAGGCCGCAGCGCCTGAGGTGCCGCTGCGGCCGGTCGTCCATGTTACGGCTGGAGTCTGACCGGTTCGTCCCGATCGGCCGGAGCGGTCCCCGCCGCCGACGGCTTCCGCCGCAGTACGGCGGCCCCCACGACCAGCGCGAACGCCAGCAGCGTGACCAGCCCGAAGGACACCACGAGCGAGGTCGCGTCGGCAACCGCCCCGATCGCCGACGGCGCGATGAGCCCCGAGGTGTACGTGATCGTCGCGACACCGGCGATCGCCTGCGCGGGAGCCGGTCCGCTGCGCGCCGCGGCCGCGAAGGCCAGCGGTACCACCACCGCGATGCCGAGCCCGATCAGCCCGAAGCCGGCCATGGCCGTCGCGGGGTGCCCGGCCGTGACCACGAGCACCCCGCCCGCGGTGGCCAGCAGACCACCCACCCGGACGGTGGCCACCGCCCCGAAGCGGTCCACCACCCGGTCCCCGGCGAGCCGGGCGACGGCCATGGTGAGTGCGAAGGCGGTGGTGGAGGCCGCCGCCGGACCGGCGTCGGTGTGCAGCACGTCCCGCAGGTAGACCGCCGACCAGTCCAGGCTCGCGCCCTCCGCGAAGACCGCGCAGAATCCGATGGCGCCGATGAGCAGCGCCGACTGCGGGGGCAGCGCGAAGTGCGCGGGCGCCTGCGCGTCCGCGCCGGCCTTCAGGTCGAGCACCCCGCGTACGGCGACCAGCCCGGCCGCGGTCAGCGCGAGCGCGGCGATCAGGTGGTGCACCCGGGCGCCCGCTCCGGCGTGCGCGGCGACCGTACCGGCGGCCGAGCCGAGGAGCGCGCCCACGCTCCACATGCCGTGCAGCGAGGACATGATCGAGCGGCCGAGCCGGTTCTCGGTCTCGACGCCGAGCGCGTTCATCGCCACGTCGGACATGCCGGAGGTGGCCCCGTAGACGAAGAGCGCGAAGCAGAGGGTGGGCAGGTTCGGGGCGAGGCTCGGGAGGATCAGGGACAGGGTCCACATCGCCAGCAGGGCCCGCAGCGCGGTGCGGGCGCCGAAGCGGTGGTTGATCCGTCCCGCGAGCGGCATCGCGAGCGCCGCGCCCAGGGCGGGGAAGGCGAGGGCGAGTCCGAGGGTGCCGGCGCTCAGCTGGGCGTGGTCCTGGATCCAGGGGATGCGGGTGGCGAAGGAGCCGGTGACGGCGCCGTGGGCGCAGAAGACGGCGGCGATGGCGAGGCGGGCATGGCGCAGGCGCGCCGGGCTGAGGTCGGTTTCCCCGGTCATGGCAGCTAAACTATCAGGGACCCTGCCTGATAGATACCGGACGCGAACTCCCTAGGATGGGCGCCGTGACTCCCGCCAAGGCTCAGGCCCTCTCCACCCAGGCCACCCCGGCCGCCCCCTCGCCGGCATCGCCGAGCACGGCCCGCGCCATCAACGACCGCCTCGCCCTCGGACTCCTCCAGGAGACCGGCCCCCTGACGGCCGCTCAGCTCAAGACCATGACGGGCCTCTCCCGTCCCTCCGTCGCCGACCTCGTCGACCGGCTCTCCGCGGCCGGCCTGATCGAGGTCGTGGGAGAGTCCGGCGCACAGCGGCGCGGCCCCAACGCCAAGCTGTACGGAATCGTCGCCCGCCGCGCCCACCTGGCCGCGCTCGACGTCCGCGTCGACAGCGTCACGGCCGTGGTCACCGACCTCCTCGGCCACCCCCTCGCCGAGGCCGCCCTGCCCGTCGGCGCCCCCGAGGACGCCGTCGCCGCCCTGCTGCGCACCGCCCACGAGGCCGGAGCCGGCACGCTGCACACCGTCGTCATCGGCGCGCCCGGACTGGTCGCCCCGGCCACCGGCGAACTCCGTGACACCACCGGCCTGCCGGCCTGGCACCGGGACCTGGTCGCGGCCCTCCAGCGGAGCCTGCCCGCCGTCGTGATCGTCGAGAACGAGACCAACCTGGCCGCCCTCGCCGAGCAACGCCTGGGCGCGGCCCGCGACCTCGACTCCTTCGTCCTGCTGTGGCTCGGCGCCGGGGTCGGCGCGGCGGTGGTCCTGGACGGCCGGCTGCGGCGGGGCGCCTCAGGCGGGGCGGGCGAGATCGGCTTCCTCCCGGTACCGGGCACGGACGCTCTGCCCTCGGCCACCGACTGCGGAGGCGGATTCCACGCCCTGGCCGGCCGGGACGCCGTGACCGCCCTGGCCCGGCGGCACGGCTTCGACGGCCCGGCGGAGGAGGCCGTCGCCGGGGCCGCCGGGGAGCCGTTCCTCGACGCGCTGGCCGAGCGCCTGGCGCTGGGCGCGGCGGCCGTCGCGGCCGTCCTGGACCCGGGATGCGTGGTCCTCGGTGGCGAGCTCGGCCGCGCGGGCGGCCCCGCGCTCGCGGCCCGCGTCGCCAGGCGCCTGACCACGCTGACCCCCGTCCCGACGGAGGTCCGCGCCACGTCCCTGGGCGGCCCGGCGGTCCTCGCGGGCGCCCGCCTCGCCGCCCGCGAGGCGGCCCAGGACGTACTGTTCGGGCCCTGAACCGGGGGCTCAGCGACCCCGCGCCGCCAGGAACTGCGCGAAGGTGGTCCGGCCCACCGCGTGGGACGGCGCCAGGTTCCCGCCCCGCTTGAAGCCCGCGTACGCCTTGCCCGCCAGCGGCAGCGCGACCACCCGGCGCCGCCGCCCGCTCGCCGCCAGGTACGCGCGGCCCAGCTCCCGCAGGGTGTGGATCTCCGGGCCGCCCATGTCCGGGACCCGGCCCGCCGGGGCGGGGACCGCCAGCTCCACCAGCCGGTCCGCGACCTCCCGGGCGGCGATCGGCTGCACGCGCACCCCGCTCGGCAGCGGCACCACCGGCAGCTTCGCCGCCATGCCCACCACCTGCGCCACCAGATCGTGGAACTGCGTCGTGCGCAGGATCGTCACGCCCAGCCCGGACTCCTCCAGCAGCCGCTCCACCGTCCGCTTCGTCTCGTAGTAGCCGAAGGGCACCACGTCCACCCCGACGATCGAGATGTAGACGATGTTCGTGACCGTCCCGGCCCGGCGGGCCGCCTCGATCAGGTGCCCGGCGGCCACGTCGTCACCCCCGCGCGGCGAGGACGCGCAGTGCACGACCACCTGCGCGCCCGCCATCGCCGCGTCCAGCCCGCTGCCGTCCCGCAGGTCGACCGGGTACTCGGCCGCGTGACGGCTGAGGACCCGGACCTCGTGGCCCCTGTCCCGCAGCCGGTCGACGACCAGCGCGCCGAGGTTCCCGGTGCCTCCGGTGACGAGGATCGTGCTCATGGTGTCCGTCCTTACTGTGGGTCCGGTGAGGTGCGTTCACCAGACCAGACCGGACAGCGCTCAGGAATGTGACAACTGCCGCCGAAGGAATTCCAGCTTCTCCGGATTGACCACCGTGCGCATGCCGCTGACCAGCCCGTCCTCGAATTCCACGAACAGGACGCCGGCCTCCCCGAAGACCAGCGCGGGCGCTCCGTTGACCTCGGCCACGGTGACCGGCACATCCGCCACGTACTTCTGCAGCACGCCGATCGTGAACCGGGCCACTTTGTCCCGCCCGAGGACCGGCCGCCGCGCCGCCGTGACCACCCCGCCGCCGTCCGACACGAAGCGGGCGTCGGCCGTCAGCATGCTCTCCAGCCGGGCCACGTCCCCGCTCCGGGCCGCCGACAGGAAGGTCTCCACCAGCCCCTGCCACTGCGCGGGATCCGGCGCGAAGCGCGCCTGGGCCGAGGCCGTACGCCCCTCGGCCACCCGCCCCGCCGCCCGCCGGTAGAGCTGGCGGCAGTTGGCCTCCGTGAGGTCCAGGAGCCCGGCGATCTCGCGGTGGCCGTACGCGAAGGCCTCGCGCAGTACGTACACCGCCCGCTCCACCGGCGTCAGCCGCTCCAGCAGCACCAGCAGGGCCATGGACACGCTGTCCCGCTGCTCCGCCGACTCCAGCGGGCCCAGTGCCCCGCCGCCGGTGAGGACCGGCTCCGGGAGCCAGGGGCCGACGTACTCCTCGCGCCGGGCCCGGGCCGAGGTGAGGGTGTTGAGGCACAGGTGGGTGACGACCTTGGCGAGCCAGGCCCCCGGGTGCTCGATGGCGTCCCGGTCGGCGGAGTTCCAGCGGAGCCAGGCGTCCTGCACGGCGTCCTCGGCCTCGGAGGCGGAGCCGAGCATCCGGTAGGCGATGGCGAACAGCCGGGGCCGGTGTGCCTCGAAGTCCGCGACGGGTGCGGTGACATGGGTGCTCACACGAGAAGCGTACGAGAAGCGTACGAGGAGCACGCGAGCACCCGGTGGCCGCCGGGCCACCGGGTCCTCACAACGGGTCGCCCGTGGGTGTCAGCAGGCGCCCTGGTCCTTCCAGACGCCCCACTCACCGGTGGTGCCGGGTGCTTCGTTCTGCGTCCACCACTGGGCCTTCCACTCGTGGCCCTGGTGCGAGACGAGGCTGCCGCTGGTGTAGACCTGGCCGGCGACGTACGCCGGGCTCGTGCAGGCGCCGGCCGGCGGGGTCGTCGGGGTCGTCGTCGGGGGAGTGGTGGGCGGCGTGGTCGGGGGAGTGGTCGGCGGCTGGCTGCCGCCCGGCTCGCCCACCGTGGTGCCGCGCGCCAGGTCCCCGGCGAGCGCGTACGTCGTCCCGGAGATGTTCACCGTCCAGTTGGAGGGCGTGGAGACCGGCAGGTAGTAGTTGAACGCCAGGTCGACGGAGGCGCCCGGGGCCAGCGACTGCCAGGCCGGGAGCTTCAGGGAGACCCGGTGGAAGTCACCCTTCAGGCCGCCGACGTTGCCGCCGGTGTGGTCGCTGCTGATGACCTTCGTGCCGAAGCCGGACTGGTCCGAGGCGTTGGCCGGAGCCGAGGTCGCGTAGTCGAACTGGAACTCGGTGCCGCCGGGCAGCGCCGTCTTCGTGTTGTTGGTGATCTTGATCTTCGGCGTGATCGGGTAGTTGGAGTCACCCAGCTTGAACTCGGTGAACTCCGTCTTCACGTCCACGGCCCGGGCCGGCAGCGCGGTGTTGGACTTCTTCGCCCCGTACGGGGTGGCCGCCTTGAACTTGTCGTACATCAGCGAGGTGAGCGTGTCGCCCATCTCGTACTGGCCCTTGGCGGCGTTCCAGTCGTAGTCGCCCGCCATCTCCCAGACCATGGTGCCGCCGATGCCCCGGTCCACCACGTAGTCGGCCTTGGCGGCCACGGACTGTTCGTCCTCGGTGGACAGGAAGACCTTCTTCTGCGCGTTCCACAGCCACGGGGCCACCAGCGTCGCGTCGTACTTGCGGGCGTAGGTGCCGGTCAGCGTGGTGTTCGCGGGGAAGCCGTACGTCGTGACGTAGTCGCCGACGATCCCCTTCTCGAGGTTCTTGGCGTGCCACATCGGGTTGGAACCGGCCGGCGACTCGGCGCCGTTGGTGTCCTTGTCGTGCCACAGGTTGTCGATGCCGACGGCGCCGTCACCGCACTTGGTCAGGCCCGCGCCGGCCGGGCAGGTGGTCGCGGGGGCCTTGCCCCACAGGCCGTCGGTGCCGCCCTGCACGTTCTTGTGGCCGCGGGTGTAGTACGGCAGGCCGATGTTGATGCGGCCGGCCGGCATGGAGCCGCGGAAGTAGTGGTAGGCCCAGTCGGTGTTGAGGTAGCCGACGCCGCCGTACTGGGAGCTGCCGTAGACGTTCGCGGCGGCCAGCTCGGCGTCCTTGCCGTCGTCGAAGAGCGAGGCGTTGGGGCCGACGTACTCGTTCCAGGCGCCGTGCAGGTCGTAGGACATGATGTTGACGTAGTCCAGGTACTTCTGCATCTGGAAGGTCTCCATGCCCCGCAGCAGGTAGCCGGAGGAGGGTGCGGCGACGGTGAGCAGGTAGTGCTTGCCGTCGGTGGCGCCGGCCCGGTCGAGCTTCTCGCGCAGGCTCTTCATCAGGGCGTCGTAGCCCTTGACGAGGCCCGCGCGGCGGGCGTTGGACAGCTGCCAGTCGAGCGGGTTGCCCGCGTCCTTCATGGTCGTCGGGTACTCGTAGTCGATGTCGACGCCGTTGAAGCCGTACGTGCGGATGAACTCGACCGAGGAGTCCGCGAAGGTGTCGATGCCGGCCTGGTTGACCGAGCCGTCGGCGTTGGTGGCCATCGAGTAGAAGCCGCCGGAGGCCACGCGGTTGCCGTCGTCGCCGAAGTAGCCGCCGGTCTCGGCCCAGCCGCCGACCGAGATGAGCGTCTTGACGTTCGGGTACTGCTTCTTGAACTTGGTCAGCTGGTTGAAGTGGCCCTTGTAGGGGAGGGCCGGGTCCATCTCGGCTCCCGCGACGCCCGGCCAGGTCATTCCGGTGGCCGCGTTGTTCACGTTGTCCGAGCCGACCGAGATCTTGTTGTCGGCGCCGACGTGGGCGAAGGCGTAGTTCAGGTGGGTGACCTTGGACCACGGGATGTTGTGGGCGAGGTAGGCGGGCGTGCCGTCCTTGCCGGTGCGCCAGCCGGTGAAGTAGCCGATGACACGGCGCTGGTGGTCCGCGCCCATCTTCTCGCGGCCTTCGGAGTCGTAGACCGAGCAGTACGGGACGTCGACCCCGGCGGTCCTGTACAGACCGTCGGGCCGACAGCTCTCGTTGTCGGCCGCATGGGAGACGCCTGACGAGAGCCCGCCGACCAGGAGTCCGGCGATCGTGGCGCCGGATGCCAGGAGCATCGCTCTCGTACGTGTGGGGGACAGCATGGTGCCTCCTGGGGAGGGGAGGATGGCAGGACGCGACGTGCAGCAACAAGCTGAGGGACAAGGCTGGTTGGCCTGTGACGTGCGCACGTCGGCAGGGCCGGCTCCCCGGGAGGATGAAGGGAACGTTAAGAGGACTAGACCACCACGTCAATAGGTCTGGACCAAAGCGTGAGTGGTGTTCCGGGCGGCGCGGCGGGCGTGCTCGAGAACGGCTGGTCTGTGATCCAGGCCACAGCGATTCACCCACATGGCCGACGATCGCCCATGGCACACTGGCTGCAGTACCAGTAGCAGCGCACTCCGGGGTCGGTGTAATTCCGAACCGGCGGTATAGTCCGCGACCCGTCCGCATCCAGCGGCCGGTTGACCAGGTGAAATTCCTGGACCGACGGTTAAAGTCCGGATGGGAGGCAGTGCGCGGCGGGCCAGTCACCGGTACGCCGCCGTCGGCGGTCCATCGGCGTATCCCTGCGGATACGTGTCGGACGGACCGTGCGTTTTCGGCCTCGGCGTCCCCGTGTGTGCTACCCGCTTCATCTGTCGTATCCCGACAGGCCCCGGAGTCCGTGCCCGATGAGGCAGGAGGACCCGGTGGCGACCCACGCCGCGCACGCAGCACCCGACGCAGGCACCCGCACCATGCGCCGAGCCATCGAGCTCGCCGCCCGCGGACTCGGATCCACCAGCCCCAACCCCGTCGTCGGCTGCGTCATCACCGACCCGTCGGGCGTCATCGTCGGCGAGGGCTGGCACGAGCGGGCCGGCGGCCCGCACGCCGAGGTCCACGCCCTGCGCTCCGCGGGCCCCGCCGCCCACGGCGGCACGGCCTACGTCACCCTCGAACCCTGCAACCACACCGGTCGTACGGGCCCCTGCGCCCGCGCCCTCCTCGACGCCGGCATCACCCGCGTCGTCTACGCCGTCCCCGACCCGAACCCCCAGGCCAGCGGCGGCGCCGCCACCCTGCGCGCCGCCGGGGTCGCCACCGAGTCCGGGCTCCTGCGCGACGAGGCCGAGGCGGGCAACATCGCCTGGCTGACCTCCGTACGCCTGGGCCGCCCGTTCATCCTGTGGAAGTACGCCGCCACCCTCGACGGGCGCACGGCGGCCGCCGACGGCACCAGCCGCTGGATCACCGGCCCGGAGTCCCGCGCCGACGTCCACCGGCTGCGTGCCGAGGCCGACGCCGTCGTCGTCGGCTCCGGCACCCTGCGCGCCGACGACCCCCACCTCGCGGTGCGCGGACTCGCCGGCCACACCGCCGTCACCCAGCCCCTGCGGGTGGTCCTCGACACCCACGCCACCATCCGGCCCACCGCCCGCGTCCTGGACGAGGCCGCCCCGACCCTGATCGTCGTGGCCGACAGTCTCGAAGACGCGGCCACCCGCCACCTGGCCGGGGTGGAGATCGCCCGGCTCCCGCACGACAAGTACGGGATCTCCGTCGACGCCCTCCTCGCCGAGCTGCACCGGCGCGGGGTCCGCTCCGTCCTCCTCGAAGGCGGCTCCACGGTGGCCGGCGCCTTCATCGCGGCCGGCGCGGTCGACAAGGTCGTCGGCTACCTCGCCCCCGTCCTGCTCGGCGCGGGACCCGCCGCCCTCGCCGACGCCGGCATCGGCACCATCACCGACGCCCTGCGGCTCACGATCACCGACACCGCGCGTCTCGGCACGGACATCCGTATCACCGCCGTCCCCACGGACCCCTCCCTTCCCACCGCCCTCAAGGAGCACTGAGTGTTCACCGGAATCGTCGAAGAACTGGGCGAGGTCACCGCCGTCGAGCAGCTCGCCGAAGCCTCCCGCTTCCGCCTGCGCGGCCCGGTGGTGACCGAAGGCGCCAAGCACGGTGACTCGATCGCCGTCAACGGCGTCTGCCTCACCGTCGTGGAGAGCGCCGACGGCGAGTTCACCGCCGACGTCATGCAGGAGACCCTCAACCGCTCCAGCCTCGGCGCCCTGGCCCAGGGCTCCCGGGTCAACCTGGAACGCCCGATGGCCCTCGGCGGACGCCTCGGCGGTCACCTGGTCCAGGGGCACGTGGACGGCACCGGCTCGATCGTCTCCCGCACCCCCTCCGAGCACTGGGAGCTGGTCAAGGTCGCGCTTCCGGCGAACCTGGCGCGGTACGTCGTGGAGAAGGGGTCCATCACCGTCGACGGCGTCAGCCTCACCGTCGTCGAGGCCGCCGCCGACTGGTTCACCATCAGCCTCATCCCCACCACCCTCGCGCTGACCACCCTCGGCATCAAGCAGCCCGGCGACCCGGTCAACCTCGAGGTCGACGTCCTGGCCAAGTACGTCGAGCGCCTGCTGGCCGCCGGCGTGAACCCCCTCCACGCCGAAGGAGCCGACCAGTGAGCGCCCTGACCTGGCTCAACGCCGAGGCCTTCCAGGTCTTCGGCCAGAAGGTCATCTGGTCCGACATGATCGGCAACCTGATGGGCCTGGCGGCCCTCGCCCTCGGCTGGCGCCGTTCCATATGGACCTGGCCCGCCCAGCTCCTCTCCGGCCTGATCCTCGTCGCCGCCTACGCCTCCGCCCACCTCGCGGGCGGCGTCGGCAAGCAGCTCCTCGTCATCACCGTCGCGATCTGGGGCTGGCGCGCCTGGCAGCTCGGCCGGCAGAAGGCCCAGGACGGCTCCATCGCCGTACGCACCGCCACCTGGAAGGAACGCGGACTGCTCCTGGGCGGAGCGGTGGCCGGGACCCTCGCCGTCGGCGGCCTGTTCACGGCCTACCCGAACCTGTCCTGGAGCCCGTGGGCCGACGCCTACATCTTCGTCGGCACGATCGTGGCGATGGTGGCCCAGGCCCGCGGCCTGGTCGAGTTCTGGCTCGCCTGGCTCCTCGTCGACCTCGTCGGCGTCCCCCTCGCCTTCAACAGCGGCCTCGCCTTCTCCGGCCTCGTCTACGTCGTCTACTTCGCGCTCGTCCTGTGGGGCGCGTACGACTGGTACCAGCGCTCCCGCACCACCCCCGCCCCGGCCCTCGAAGGAGCAACGGCATGACCGTCCTCAAGCCCGTGCCGGACGTGCCCGACGCCGGCCCGCAGGAGTCCTTCCGGCTCGACCCCGTCGAGCAGGCCATCCGCGACATCGCGGCCGGCCGCCCGATCGTCGTCGTCGACGACGAGGACCGTGAGAACGAGGGCGACCTCGTCATCGCGGCCGAGAAGGCCACCCCCGAGATCATCGCCTTCATGATGAGCGAGTGCCGCGGCCTGATCTGCGCTCCCATGGAGGGCTCCGAGCTCGACCGGCTCGAACTTCCCCAGATGGTGCGGAACAACACCGAGTCGATGAAGACCGCCTTCACCGTCTCCGTCGACGCAGGCGGCGCCCACGGCGTCACCACCGGCATCTCCGCCGCCGATCGCGCCACCACCCTGCGGCTCCTCGCGAACGGAGCGTCCGAGCCCGGCGACTTCGTCCGCCCCGGCCACATCTTCCCGCTGCGCGCCAAGACTGGGGGGGTGCTCGTCCGCAACGGCCACACCGAAGCCGCCGTCGACCTCGCCCGCCTCGCGGGCCTGCGTCCGGCCGGCGCCATCGTGGAGATCGCCGGCGAGGACGGCGTCATGCTGCGCCTGCCCGAGCTGGTCCCGTTCGCCCGCAAGCACGGTCTGACGATCATCTCCATCGAGGACCTGATCGCCTACCGCCGCTCCGCCGAGCCGACCGTGCGCCGCGAGGCCGAGGTCAGCCTGCCGACCGCCTTCGGCGCCTTCACGGCGTACGGATTCCGCTCCACCGTCGACGGCGTCGAACACGTCGCCCTGGTCCACGGCGAGATCGGCGACGGCGAGGACCTCCTGGTCCGGATGCACTCCGAATGCCTGACCGGCGACATCTTCCAGTCCCAGCGCTGCGACTGCGGCCCCCAGCTGCACGCCTCCATGGCCCGCATCCAGGCCGAGGGCCGCGGCGTCGTCGTCTACCTGCGCGGCCACGAGGGCCGCGGCATCGGACTGCTGTCCAAGCTGCGCGCGTACGAACTCCAGGAGCGCGGGCGCGACACCCTCGACGCCAACCTGGAGCTCGGCCTGCCCGCCGACGCCCGCGACTACGGGGCCGGCGCACAGATCCTCGCCGACCTCGGCGTCCACAGCGTCCGGCTGCTGACCAACAACCCCGAGAAGTCCGCGGCGCTGATCCGCCACGGCCTGACCGTCAACGGCCGCGAGCCGATGCCCGTGGAGGCCGGCGAGCACAACATGCGGTACCTGCGCACCAAGCGGGACCGGATGGGCCACGACCTGCCCTGGCTGGACGGGGCCGTGCCCACGTCCGCCTGCGGCAACCAGTAGGACGTACTCCTTCCCACCTCTTCCCACCCCGTACTTCCATCGTCACCCACGAACCACCGAGGAGCAGAGCTGTGAGCGGCAAGGGCGCACCCGAACTGAGCGTGAAGAACTGCGGCGACCTGCGCGTCGCCGTGATCGCGGCCCAGTGGCACGAGAAGGTCATGGACGGGCTGGTCGACGGCGCCCTGCGGGCCCTGCACGAACTGGGCATCGACGAGCCCACCCTGCTCCGCGTCCCCGGCAGCTTCGAGCTCCCGGTCGTGGCGAAGGTACTGGCCGGTCGCGGTTACGATGCCGTCGTCGCCCTCGGCGTGGTCATCCGCGGCGGCACCCCGCACTTCGACTACGTGTGCCAGGGCGTCACCCAGGGTCTGGTACAGGTGTCGATCGACACCGGAGTCCCCGTCGGCTTCGGCGTACTGACCTGCGACAACGACGAGCAGGCGCTGGACCGCGCCGGACTCGAGGGGTCGAACGAGGACAAGGGGCACGAAGCGGTCACCGCCGCCGTCTCCACCGCCATGACGCTGCGGACCGTCAGCGAACCCTGGCGCTGAGCGGCAGCGGCGGACCCCTTATTCTGAGGAGCATCATGGCGAACAAACCCCCCAAGAGCTTCGAAGAGCTCTTCACCGAGCTCCAGCTCAAGGCCGCCAACGGCGACCCCAGCTCCTCCCGTACCGCCGAGCTCGTCGGCAAGGGCGTCCATGCCATCGGCAAGAAGGTCGTCGAGGAGGCCGCCGAGGTCTGGATGGCCGCCGAGTACGAGGGCAAGGAAGCCGCCGCCGAGGAGATCTCCCAGCTGCTCTACCACGTCCAGGTGATGATGGTGGCGCGCGGGATCTCCCTCGAGGACGTCTACGCGCACCTCTGAGCCCCGGCACCCGCACCGCTCACGCATTCACGCATCTACGCACCAAAGGAAGCCCCATGCTGCGCATCGCCGTCCCCAACAAGGGTTCACTCTCCGGACCGGCGTCGGCGATGCTCCATGAGGCCGGCTACCGCCAGCGCAAGGAGTCCAAGGAACTCGTCACGGTCGACCCCGACAACGAGGTCGAGTTCTTCTACCTCCGCCCCAAGGACATCGCGATCTACGTCGCGTCGGGCAAGCTCGACATCGGCATCACCGGCCGCGACCTCCTGCTCGACTCCGGGGCCAACGCCGAGGAGATCCTCCCGCTGAACTTCGGCCGCTCCACCTTCCGCTACGCCACCAAGCCCGGCACCGCGAAGGGCCCCGAGGACTTCGGCGGGATGACGATCGCGACCTCCTACGAGGGGATCGTCGGCAAGCACCTCGCCGACCTGGGCATCGACGCCTCCGTCGTCCACCTGGACGGCGCGGTCGAGACCGCCATCGAGCTCGGCGTCGCGCAGGTCATCGCGGACGTCGTCGAGACCGGCACCAGCCTGCGCAACGCCGGCCTGGAGGTCATCGGCGAGCCGATCCTCAAGTCCGAGGCGACCGTCATCCGCCGCACCGGCGCCGGCACGGACGACCCCAAGGTCTCGCAGTTCCTGCGCCGCCTCCAGGGCGTCCTGGTGGCCCGCAGCTACGTGATGATGGACTACGACTGCCGCGCCGAGCACCTGGAGCGCGCGGTCGCCCTCACCCCGGGCCTGGAGTCGCCGACCATCTCCCCGCTGCACAACGAGGGCTGGGTCGCGGTCCGCGCGATGGTCCCCGCCAAGGAATCGCAGCGGATCATGGACGACCTGTACGAACTCGGCGCGCGCGCGATCCTCACCACCTCGATCCACGCCTGCCGTCTCTGACGCCACCGGCACCGACCCTCTCGAAGAACCGAGCGCACCCCATGGCAGAGCCCGCCGCCCACCCCTCACCGCCCGCCCTGCCGGTCACCTTCCGGCCGACCCGCACCCGGGTGGTGCTGCTGAGCGTCGGGCTCGCCATGTTCGCCACCATCACGACGGTCGCCCTGCTCCTGGAGAACCTCAGCCCCGGCGAGCGGATCAGCTTCATCTTCACGGCCGTCCTGCTGACCTCCGTCCTCGTCCTGCTCAGCCGCCCCAAGGTGGTCGCCGACGAGGCCGGGGTCACCGTGGTCAACCTCACCACCACCCGCCGCCTGGAATGGGCGCAGATCCTGCGCGTCAATCTCCGCCCCGGAGACCCGTGGGTGTTCCTGGACCTCAGCGACGGCACCAGCCTTCCCGTCCTCGGCATCCAGCCCGGCGTCGCCAAGGCCCAGGCGATCGGCGACGCCCGCGCCCTGCGCGCCCTCGCCGAAACCCGCGGAACCGGCACAATCGACCACTGAGCGCGCCGAGGCTCGTCGCTGCGTCCCATTGCGGCGACGATCTCAGTGACTACCCTGGTGGCGGGGCGCCGCCGTGCGCCCTCCCACACGCCCCGGGACCCCGTGGCCCGTGGGCACCTGCGACCAGAGGAGTGACTCCCTCCAGCAATGGACGGATCGTCCGGTAGTACCCGCGCCGCCCTCCCCCCGGAGGCGGCGGCATCATGACCACCCCGCTACTCCTGCTCGGGGCGGCCTTCGCCCTGATCCTCGCCAACGGTTTCTTCGTGGCCGCCGAATTCGGCCTGGTCACCGTAGAGAGACCCGAGGCCGAACGCGCCGCAGCCGAAGGCGACCGCCGTGCCCGTACGGTGGTCAAGGCCCTGCGGGAGCTGTCCTTCCAGCTCTCCGGCACCCAGCTCGGCATCACCATCACCTCCCTCGTGGTCGGCATGCTCGCCGAACCGGCGCTCGCCGCCCTGCTCTCCGGGCCGCTCGCCGCGACCGGCCTGCCGGCGGGAGTCGTCCCCGGCGTCGCCGTCGTCATCGGCATGCTGCTCGCCTCCGCCGTCCAGATGGTCGTCGGTGAACTCGTCCCGAAGAACTGGGCGGTCTCCCGGCCGCTCCAGGTGGCCCGGTTCGTCGCCGGCCCGCAGCAGGTCTTCTCCCAAGCCTTCCGGCCCGTCATCGCCGGACTCAACGCCGTCGCGAACCGCCTCGTGCGGGCGCTGGGCGTGGAGCCGGCCGAGGAGATGGCCTCCGCCCGCACCCCCGGCGAACTGGTCTCCCTGGTCCGCCACTCGGCCCGGGCCGGCGCCCTCGAACAGGACACCGCCGACCTCTTCGTACGGACCCTCTCGCTGGGCGGGCTCACCGCCCAGCACGTCATGACCCCCCGCGTGAAGGTCAGCGCCCTCCAGCACACGGCCACCGCCGCCGACGTGCTGAACCTGACCCGCGCCACCGGCCTGTCCCGCTTCCCGGTGTACCGCGAGCGCATCGACGAGATCACCGGCGTGGTCCACCTCAAGGACGCCCTCGCCGTACCCGAGTCCGAGCGCGCCCGCACCACCGTCAGCGGGATCTGCGTGGCCCCCCTGCTGGTCCCCGGCTCCCTGCCCGTGCAGCCCCTGCTGGAACGGCTGCGCAGCGAACAGCCGATGGCCGTCGTCGTCGACGAGTACGGCGGCACCGCCGGCGTGGTCACCCTGGAGGACATCGTGGAGGAACTCGTCGGCGAGGTCCGCGACGAGCACGACCTCGCCGAGGACGGCAGCCAGGAACTGGCCGCCGTACCCGCCGAGGACGGGCGCCCCTGCTGGGAGGCCGACGGCAGCTGCCGCGTGCACACCCTGCGCCGGATAGGCTTGGAGGTGCCCGAAGGCCCGTACGAGACCGTCGCCGGCCTCGTCGCCGACCTGCTGGGCCGGATCCCCGCCCCCGGGGACCGCGCCGAGCTGCCCGGCTGGAAGCTGTCCGTCCGCCAGGTCCGCCGCTACCGGGCCGAACGGGTCCGGCTCGTGCGGACGGCCCCCGCCGACGCGACCGTCGGCGCCGCGGCCGTGCCCGCTCCCGCCCAGCTGGAAGCGGTGGGCCGGTGAACGCCCTCCAACTCCTCTTCGCCCTCCTCCTCGTCCTGGCCAACGGCTTCTTCGTCGGCGCCGAGTTCGCGCTCGTCTCCGTACGCCGCAGCCAGATCGAACCCCTGGCGGCCGGCTCCAAGCGGGCCCGCCAGGTGCTGTACGGCCTGGAGAACCTGCCGCGCATGATGGCCGCGGCCCAGTTCGGCATCACCCTGTGCTCGATCACCCTCGGCGCCGTCGCCGAGCCCACCGTGGCCCGGCTGCTGGAGCCCCTCTTCCACGCCGCCCACGTCCCCGAGGGCCTGATCCACCCCCTCGGCTACGCCGTCGCGCTCGCCGCCGTGATCTTCCTGCACCTGGTCATCGGCGAGATGGTCCCCAAGAACCTCGCCATGGCCGCCCCCGAGCGGACCGCCCTGTGGTTCAGCCCCGGGCTCGTCGCCTTCGCCCGCGTGTGCGGGCCGGTCACGACCGCGCTCGGCGCCTGCGCCACGCTCGTCCTGCGGCTCTTCAAGGTCGAGCCCAAGGACGAGGTCGAGGCCGTCTACACCAGCGCCCAGCTCGGCCGCCTCCTCCAGGACTCCCGTCGCGCCGGACTCCTGGAACCGGACGAGCAGGAGCGCCTGGAGGACGCGCTGGAGCTGGGCAGCCGCCCCGTCACCGACGTCCTGCTGGCCCCCGGCCGGCTCGTCACCGTCGGACCCGCCGTCACCCCCCGCCAGATCGAGCAGCTCACGGTGCGCACCGGCTACTCCCGTTTCCCGGTCCGCTCCGACAGCGGTGCCTTCATGGGCTACCTCCACGTCAAGGACGTCCTCGACCTGGAGGAGCGCGAGCGGGCGGTGCCCCAGCGGGTCTGGCGCCGGATGACCACCCTGTCCTCCACGCTGCCCCTGGACGACGCCCTCAGCGTCATGCGCCGCGACGCCACCCACCTGGCGCAGGTCGCCGACCCGGCCGGGCGGGTCCTGGGCCTGGTCGCGCTGGAGGACGTCCTGGAGACGCTGGTGGGCGAAGTCCGCGACCCCGCGCACCGCACGTACGCCCGCAGCGCGTAAGCCCTGGCCGGGCGGGGTGCGGGTGGGCCGGTGCCGGGGTCCCGGACCACCCCGGCCCGTCCGCCGCAGGACGGGGCCGGCCGACCTCGTACGCGCCCGTCGCCGCGTACCGGCCGCGCCGGCGCCTCTGGCGTGGCGGTTCCGCACGGGCCCTGGTGGGGCGAGGGCGCGGGCCGGTGCTGGCTCTTGACCCCGTGCCGACCGCGCCGGGTGCCCCCGGTGTGGCGGTCCCGCACCGTCACGGTGCGGGACCGACCCCCGGCGGCGGTGGGTCCCGGATACCGGCCGGCCAGGCCACCGGCCGGCTACGGCTCCGGCCGCTCCTGCGGGCCGCGGCCCGACAGGACCTCCCCGTACGCCTGCATCAGGTCCGCCAGCCGCAGCGTGGCCAGGTCGTCGCGCGACGGCTCCCCGGAGAAGCCGGCCAGCCGCAGATCCCGGTACGCGCAGCTCTTCTCGTACAGCGTCCGCAGGAACCGGCCGTTGCCCAGCTCGTCGATCCAGCCCTGTTCGACGACGTGTCCGCTAATGCTGCGCAGCTCCTCCAGGGCTTCCTCGTCCCAGCGGTCCCCGTTCGCGTCCGCGAGCACCCCGCCGATCGCGGTCAGCTCCAGCGGGCGGTAGCTCGGGAAGTCCACCCGGGAGGTGAACCGCGAGGACAGCCCCGGATTGGCGGCCAGCAGCCGGTCCATGCCCGCCGGATAGCCCGCCAGGATCACCACCAGGTGGTCGCGGTTGTCCTCGGCCCGCTTCAGCAGCACCTGGAGGGCCTCGTCGCCGTACGCGTCACCCTTGCTGTAGCCGGAGTTGGACAGGCTGTACGCCTCGTCCACGAACAGCACCCCGCCGATCGCCGAGTCGATCAGCTCGTTCGCCTTCACGGCGGTCTGGCCGAGGAACTCGCCGACCAGGTCCGCCCGTTGCGCCTCGACCAGGTGGTCGCCGCCCAGCAGCCCGAGCGCGTAGAACACCCGGCCCAGGATCCGGGCCACCGTGGTCTTGCCCGTGCCCGAGGGGCCGGAGAAGACGAAGTGGCGTTTCGGCGGCTGCACCGGCAGCCCCTGGGCCGCCCGCAGCCGGGCCATGTGCAGCTGCGCCGACAGGGCCTTCACCTGCCGCTTGACCGGATCCAGGCCCACCATCCGCTCCAGCTCCGCGAGCGCCTCGGCCAGCGCCCGCGGATCGGCCGGCCCGGTCGGCAGCACCGGCGGGGCGCCCTGCGGAGGGACGGACACCTTGTGCCGTACGCCCTCCAGCCGGCCCGCGCCCGGCGGCGGCCCGAACCGCTCGTCCGGCGGATCCGCCGGCGTCGGCGGATCCGCGTCCACCGAGCCGTCCGCCGCGATGTCCTGGACGGGACCGCCGCCCAGCGCCACCGCCGCGAAGTCCCCGCCGGCCGGGGACAGGCCGTGCCCCGCGAACCCCTCCGCCAGGTGCCCGGCGGACCCGGCGTACCCGGCCAGGTCGGCCATCCCGTCGCCGTCGTCGCCGTCTTCGATGGCCGTCAGCCGGGCCGCGGTGTCCATGAACGCCGGATCCACCCGGTGCACCGCCCGGTACAGCGGCAGCGCCGCCGCGGTGCGCCCGGTGCCCTCGTGCGCCCGCGCCAGCCAGTACCGCAGCTCCTTGCGCTGCGGCTGCTCGCTGCGGCAGCGCATCAGGGCCGCCGACAGCATCGGCTCCGCCTGCCCGTACATCTCCAGCCGGACCCGCGCCATCCCGCCGAACAGGCCCGCCTCGATGCCCAGCAGCGGATCGTTCACCAGCGGCTCGGTATGGCGTACCAACTGGTCCCAGTCCTTGACCAGGTACGCCCGGCAGGCGTGCAGGAACCGCACCTGCGGATCGGTGTCGACCGGCGGCAGTGCGGCCAGGGCCTGGTCCAGCTCGGGCACGTGGCGCCCGTCCAGCCAGTGCGAGGCGTGGGCCAGCAGCAGGTCGCGGCGGCTCTCCAGTACCGGTTGCACCCACCAGCCGAGCCAGTACCAGGAGTTGAGCGTCCGCCGGTGGCGGGCCCGCTGCTCGCCGAAGCGGTCCCGGTGCGCGTACATGCGCAGTAAGGCGTTGGTGGTGTCCACCCGCAGCGCGTGCAGGCCCAGCCAGGCGTCGGCCATGGCGGGATCGAGCCGTACGGCCGTCCGGAACTGCTCCTCGGCCTGCGGATAGGCGCCCATGGTGCAGGCGTCGACCCCGCGCAGCCAGGCGAGTTCGGCCGGGGCGTGTGCGCTGCCCGGCATGCCGAAGTCCATCACATCCCCCACAAGCCCGCCTCGTGGTGCGCGGCAACCGCCGTGCCGCGCACGCGAGTTGTCCACCCCGCCGATGAAACCAGGGCTGCATCGTACCTGCGGGGACGCACCTTACCCAGGGTGCGGCGGGGGCGGTTCGCGGGTGCGCCGTGGGTGTGCGTGGTGACGCTGGGTGAAGGGTGGTGGGGTGCCGGGCCCGCGCCGCACCGGACCGAGCCGGTTCGAGGGCAGAACGAAGCCCCCGATCACGGGGGAACAACCGGGGGCTTCGTGTCCGCGACGGCCTTTGCGGACCGCGCATTCAGAACGTAAGGCCGCCGCCGGGGCCAGGTCAAGCAGGTCATGGAAGGCCGGTGCGCGCGCGTTCGCGGCGACCGCTCAGGCCCGGGGGAGTCCGTCACGTTCGGTGACGGAAGGGGTCGTTCCCGACGTCGCATCCGCCCCTGAAGTCCACTCGTATCCCGTACCGCTCTGGCGCACCAGGGTGTCGGCGAAGGGGCGTGAAGGGTCGTCCGAGAAGTGCGCGAGCTCCGCGCGCTCCCATCCGTCCCAGAAGTCGGAAAGTTCGCGCCCGTCCCGGTTTCGCCCACGCCCCCAGGACCGCGTACGGGGCGTTTCCATCCACAGCAGCCGCGCCAGATGGGGGCGCAGCGCCCGCCGGCCCGCCCCCACCCCCTCGATGAGCAGCACCGGCGCCGGCTCCAGCACCCGCTCCGGTCCGAACCGGCGCTCCACCCAGTCGTACGGAGCCCAGTGCGCGGCCCGTCCGGCGGCGAGCGGCTCCAGCACCTGGGCGCGCAACCGCCCCCACCAGCCGAACAGCTCCTCGTGCGTGGCCACATCGTCCAGATGCAGCACCGGTGCCCCGCCCAGGGCATCGGCCAGCCGCCCCGCGAAGGTGCTCTTCCCGGAGCCCGCGTGCCCGTCGATGCCGATCACCCGGACGGGACCGAGCGAGGGCGGCAGGGCGGAGAGCTCCCGTGCGAGTGACTCCAGTGACTGCTGTGACGGCTGCTTCACCTGGTCAGGGTACGACCGGACCGGTGGTCACCCCCGACACGGCCTGCCGGCTTTGCCGTCCGGCGGCGGGGAACTGGAAGGGTGGACGAGCCGATCCACCCGCCGCGACCGACCGACCCCTGGGGGCCACCGCCGATGACCGCACCCACGCCACGCCGGGCCCTGCTGGCCGTCGCCCTCGCCGCCGCCACCACGGCCACCCTGCCCGCGGGGGGCGCCTCGGCGACGCCCGTCCAGGCCCCCGCCGCGGCCGAGGGCGGCCCGGCCGCCGCCAAGACCGTCGACAACCGGTTCTGGTACGCGTACGCCCACTGGCAGGCCGGCACCCACCACGGCACCACCGCCGTCGACGGCGCCCGCCCCGGCCTGGAGATCCGCACCCCGGCCGGCCGCACCGCGTACACCGACCCCCACACGGCGAAGAAGTCCACCTGGGAGTACGCCACCTGGACCTCCCCGGTCCACCGCTCCACCGTCCCCGCCACCGAGGCCATCGCCTCCTGGAACGCCCGCACCCCGACCGGCACCTGGATCCAGACCGAGCTGCGCGGCACCTGCACCGACGGCAAGGCCACCCCCTGGTACGTGATGGGCCGCTGGGCCTCCGGCGACGGCGACATCCGCCGCACCTCGGTCGACGGCCAGAGCGACGGCAGGACCACCGTGTGGACCGACACCCTGGCCGTCGACCAGTCGGCCGCGGCCCACGGACTGCGGATCACGGGCTGGCAGCTGCGCCTGACCCTCTACCGCAAACCGGGTGCCCGGCGCGGCCCGACGGTCTGGCTGGCCGGAGCGATGGCCTCCGACGTCCCGGACCGGTTCACCGTCCCCGCCTCGGCACTCTCCGGCACGCCCCGTGAGCTGAAGGTCCCGCGCTACTCCCAGGAGATCCACACCGGCCAGTACCCGGAGTACGACAACGGCGGCGAGGCCTGGTGCAGCCCCACCTCCTCCCAGATGATCGTGGAGTTCTGGGGCGGCAGGGCCAGCGCCAAGGCCCTGGCCTGGGTCGATCCCGCCCACGCCGACCCCCAGGTCTGCCACGCCGCCCGCTCCACCTACGACGCCGCCTACAAGGGTTGCGGCAACTGGCCCTTCAACGCCGCCTACGCCGCGACGTACCGGGGACTCGCCGGCGTCGTCACCCGGCTCACCCGCCTCGCCGACCTGGAGACCCTGGTGGCGGCCGGGATCCCCGCCATCACCTCCCAGTCCTTCCTCCCCGAGGAACTCACCGGTGCGGGATACGGCACTGCGGGCCACCTGATGACCGTCATCGGTTTCACCGCGGCCGGGGACGTGATCGCCAACGACCCCCACTCGCCCGACAACCCCTCCGTGCGCCGCGTCTACAAGCGCCGCGAGTGGGAGACGATCTGGCTGCGCACCAAGCGCCGCAACGCGGCCGGGAAGGTCGTCTCCGGCACCGGCGGCATCTGCTACCTGTACGCCCCGGCCCGTCCGGGAGTGGCCCAGATCGAGGCACTGCGGGCCGTCGGCGTGCTGTGAAAAACCCTGCTCGCCCGGGTGGCTTAACGGCCGAAATACGGGCATAAAGGACCTGTAAAGCTTTCTCCTAGGAGGCAGCCCACCATGACCACCCATTCGAGCATCGAACATCACCCGGACCTTGCCGAAATGCGGACTCGGTTCGAGCGGGTGACCAGCACTCCCGCAGCGCAGACCGTCGAGGCGCTGGCCCTGATCACGGGCCTCTACCTGGCGGCTTCGCCGTGGATCGCCGGATTCAGCGGACTCGGCCCGTTGGCCGTCAACAACCTCATCGCCGGCATCGCCTTCTGCCTGTGCATGGGCGGCCTGGGGACGGCGTACGAGCGCACCCACGCGATGGCCTGGACGGCGGTCGCGATCGGCGCCTGGACGATCATCGCCCCCTGGGTCATCGCCGGTGAGATGGACATCGCCCGCAGTGTCGTCAGCAACGTCATCACCGGTGCCGTCGCCCTGTGCCTCGGCGTGGCCATGGCGGCCATGGCGGGGCGGGACAGGCGGCGCGCCACCACCACCTGACCGAGCTGCCGCAGCTATCACCGGGCCCGGCCACCCCTTGACCCAAGGGGTGGCCGGGCCCGGTGGCGTGAGGTGCGCCACCAGTGACGACCGTCTCTACCGCGAAGGCCTCGACCGCTGGCACATTGGACGGCATGACCGGAGACAGCCCCGCCCTCAACGTCCCTGTCCGCAGCCTCGCCGGGACCGGCGGCCCCGAGGAAGAAGGCTCCTCCTGGCTGGAGCACGTCCTCGGCTGGACCCTGGTGGTCGTCGTCGCCATGTTCGTCACCCAGGTCGGCTGGCTCTAGGGTCCACGTCCACGTCCAGGTCCGGGTCAGGCTCGGGCTCCGCCCGCCAGTGCCGGTCCGGGATGCCCACCAGCGTGTACAGCCTCCGTACGGGAGACCGCGCGGGCAGCAGCGCCGCCCCGGCCAAGGCCGCGAACAGGGCGAGCCCCGCCCACCACCCCAGCAGCCGTACGAGCACGCTCGCGCCCAGCGCCCCGGCGAACGGCAACGCGTACACCCCGGCCCCCGCGATGAGCACCGCGACCACGCGCGGCACCCGGAGATCCGCCGCCGCCCCGGGCAGCCGCCAGCCCTCCACGAGCCAGCCGATCCCGGTGAGCAGCATCGTGCCGACCACCGCCGATCCGAGGACCAGCACGGCGAGGAAGGTCCCCGAGGTGACGAAGGCCAGCACCGCATTGACCGCACCGTCCGCGGACCAGTCGGCGTAGGCCCGCGGATCGGCGCTCAGCAGCCGCCGGTACCCCGTGCCGTCCCACCCGTGGATCAGGGTGAAGAACAGCAGGAAGTACCCGGCCACCGCCTGCAGGTACCCCCAGTACCCGGCGCCCCCCAGCACGAAGAGCCGCGCCGCCAGGAAGCCCAGCAGCGCCCCCACCACCACGGACCCGGTGTGGAAGAGCGCGACGCCGGCCCACACGCCGTTGTGGTCGTGGGCGACCTGCATCGTCGCCCACGCGGGGTTCTGCCACAGCAGGTACATCCCGGCCGGGGCGAGCAGCAGCGCGGCGTAGAGCACGGTGAGGGCCAGATACGGATGGGCCGCGCGGCTCCTCGTACGGACGCCTTCGCCCCGCACCGACCGCTCCCACCACTGGAGCTGGCGCCCGGCCGCCACCGCGAAGGTCGCGCCGATGCCGTAGGCCCACAGCGGCGCCGCCTGCACGGGGATCACGAGGCCTCCAGCCGCAGTCCGTCGGTGACGATCACGTCCGCGGTGACCAGCGCCTGCTCCGCGCTGACCTGGGTCATGAAGACGAAGGGCGGGATGACCGGGGGAACCGGGAGTCCGTCGGGGCTGAAGGTGACGCACAGCAGGCCCTCGATGCACCCGCTGAACTTCGTGAGGTACAAGGTCACATGGCCGCGTAGATCGAGGGACGTGGCGGCCAGTCCGTACTCGTCCCGCCCGTCACGCGTGCGCAGCCGGTAGTCGCGCAGCGAGGCCGCCGCCATCCGCAGGACCAGCACCTTGCGCGGCCCGTCGACCGTGGACACCTGCGTGATGCCCGCGAAGGCGAAACCCTGCGGCGCGAAGAGCGAGGTGGTGACGGTCGGGGGAGTACGCGCCGCCATCGGCGGTCCCTGCCCCGCCGAAAGCTCGGCCGTCCCCGCCGCCCGCGCGGCCGGGGCGCCCGCCACCAGCGCCGCCAGCAGCACCACCGGCAGCGCGGCCGCCAGCGTGCGCGGGCCACTGCCGTCCAGGCTCGGGACATACGGTCCCTCCTCGCCCGCCTCCTCGTCGGGCAGCGGCGTCCAGCCGAAGGCGAGCGCGCTGCCCGCGATGCCGAGCAGCATGCCGACGAGGAACCCGCCCAGGTTGGTCGCCACGAACGACAGCACCGACAGCAGCAGCGCGTGGATCGAGACATAGGCCCGCGCCTGCGGCAGGAACCACAGGAACAGCCCCGCCGCGACCAGCGCGGCGCCGATCCCGATGGCCGCGATCCCGCCCAGACCCAGGCTGACCAGCACGGTCAGCGGGGAGAGCGGGACCAGCAGCAGCTCCGTCCCGCCCAGCACCAGCAGCAGCCCGCCCCAGAACGGCCGGGTGCGGCGCCAGGCGCGCAGCCGCCGCCGGGGACCGGGCAGCGGCAGTAGCCGCTCCAGCCACCCGCGCCCCGGCCACCCGCGCTCCAGCCACCCGCGCCCCGGCCGCGGGGCTCCCCGTAGGCCTAGAAGCACTTCTTGCCGTCCAGGCTGACGTTCAGCTTCATGCCCTTGAGCTTGAAGTTGCCGCCGGTCGCCGACCAGGCGTGCGACTTCACGCCGAGTACCTCGATGTTCCCCGCCTGGAGGCCGAACTTGCCCGGCTCGCCCCTGACCCCGTCCACCTGGTCGAGGGTCGAGGCGTCCCGGCCGATCTGGGCCGTGCCGAAGGTGGCGTCGCCGTCGAGGTCCTCGCCGTCGATGACCAGGTTGCTGGCGGTCACCTCCCCGGCCGGACCGCCGGCCGTCAGTTTGAACACCACCGTGCCCAGCGGGGTGCCCACCTCCGCTGCCTGGCAGATATCGGTGAGCGTGGCCTCCCCGATGCCCAGCAGCGCGACGGGATGCCCCTTGCCGTCGACGGAGCGGTCCGTCTGCACGTAGGAGGCGAGCCCCTTGCTGCTCAGCTTGGAGGAGGACACCTGGAAGCTGGTCCCCGAGACGGCGAAGGAAGCGGCGAGCGCCCCCTGGGCCATGACCATGGCCATCGCCCCGACCGCGACCACGGCGGGCATCGCGACGACGGCCGACTTCTTCCAGTCGACCCGGCCCTCGGCGGGCGCTCTGTCGTCCCCGCCCCCGCTCCCGCCCTTGCCCTTGCGCTCGACCTTGCCCATGGTGGTGCCTCCCGTACGTCGTCCGGTGGAGGAGTAGCGCGAAGCGAGCTCGGCACGCAGGTCTGCCATACTGCGGGCATCCTGTGGCAGTTCGAGGCTAGGGCCGAATTTGAATAATAGTCAACAGCGCGGTACGACCGGGCGTTCGCAGGTTCGAAGGGCCGAACTCATAGCGACCGGACGCAAGTTGTTCGCCGACACCTCGTACGACGCCCTCTCCGTGGACGACATCGCCCAGCAGGCCGGCGTCGCCAAGGGACTGATCTACTACTACTTCAAGAGCAAACGCGGCTACTACCTCGCCATCGTCGAGGACTCCGTCGCCGAACTCGTCGCCCGAGCCGGCGGGGACACGGAGCTCCCCGACGCCGAGCGGGTCCGCCGCACGATCGACGGCTACCTCCATTACGCCGAGCACCACCAGGCCGCCTACCGCACCATCGTCACCGGCGGCGTCGGCTCCGACGCGGAGGTCCTCGCGATCCGGGACGCGGTCCGCGAGGAACTGGTCGCCACCATCGCCGAAGGCGCCTACGGCACCCGCGCGATCCCGCCCCTCGCCCGGCTCGCGCTCGTCGGCTGGCTCTCCGGGGTCGAGGGCAGCACCCTGGACTGGATCGGCTCCCACGCGGCCGAGGGGCAGCCCGACCGGGCGGCGCTCGCCGCGCTGCTCGTGCGACAGCTGCGCGCGACACTGACCGTGATCGGGGAACTCGTCCCGCAGTGTCCCGCTCCGCCCGCCCTCGAGGAGCCCACGACGACCCTGGACGATCTTGACGATCAGGTACCGGTGACGGAAAGCGCCTGATCGGGCATACTCAACCCGCCGCAGCCGCTCGCCGAGCCCTTCCGTGATCCGGAAGGGCCGCGTCGGCTGTGATAGCACCGAGACCCGGTGGCGCGTCCCACACCTCACGCGTCGCCGCCGTGCCCGACGAGGGAGGAGAGCGCTGCCATGACAGACCGCGCCCCACAACCGGTGGACCGTCAGCTGCCCACCGAGGAGTCCCGGGACCTCCTCGCGCTCGTACGCGAGATCGCCCAGCGGGAGATCCGGCCCCGGGCCGCCGACGAGGAGGAGGCCGGACGGTTCCCCCGCGAGATCTTCACCCTGCTGTCCGAGGCCGGCCTGCTCGGACTCCCGTACGCCGGAGAGTTCGGCGGCGGTGAGCAGCCGTACGAGGTCTACCTCCAGGTCCTGGAGGAACTCGCGGCCGCCCGCCTGACCGTCGGGCTCGGCGTCAGCGTCCACTCGCTGGCCTGCCACGGCCTGGCCGGATACGGCTCCAAGGAGCAGCAGGGCGCACACCTCCCCGACATGCTCGGCGGCGGGCTGCTGGGCGCGTACTGCCTGTCCGAACCGGCCGCCGGTTCCGATGCGGCCTCGCTCACCACCAAGGCGGTCCGCGACGGCGACGACTGGGTGATCACCGGCACCAAGGCCTGGATCACCCACGGCGGGATCGCCGACTTCTACACCGTCCTGGCGCGCACGGGGGTCCAAGGCCCCAAGGGCATCACGGCCTTCCTCGTCCCCGGCGACGCCCCCGGCCTGACCGCGGCGATCCCCGAGAAGAAGATGGGCATGAAGGGCTCGCCCACGGCCCAGCTCCACTTCGACGGCGTACGGGTACCCGACACGCGCCGCATCGGCGAGGAGGGCCAGGGCTTCACCATCGCCCTCGCCGCGCTGGACGCAGGCCGGCTCGGCATCGCCGCCTGCGCCATCGGCGTGGCCCAGTCCGCCCTCGACGAGGCCCTGGTGTACGCACTGGACCGCAAGCAGTTCGGGCACCCCATCGCGGACTTCCAGGGGCTGCGCTTCATGCTGGCCGACATGGCCACCAAGATCGAGGCGGGCCGGGCGCTCTACCTCGCGGCGGCGCGGCTGCGCGACGCGGGCAAGCCGTTCTCCCGGCAGGCGGCGATGGCCAAGCTGTTCTGCACGGACGCGGCGATGGCCGTCACCACGGACGCGGTGCAGGTGCTCGGCGGCTACGGGTACACCGCGGACTTCCCGGTGGAGCGGCTGATGCGCGAGGCGAAGGTGCTCCAGATCGTGGAGGGCACCAACCAGATCCAGCGCATGGTCATCGCCCGCCACCTGGCGGGACCGGAGACGCGCTAGCTGTATTGATCACGAGCCGCCCGAGGCTCCGCCCCCCCACGCCTCGTCCTGGGCGCCACCGTGCGCCGGGGGGCGGGCGGTGGGCGGTGGGGTGCTGCCGCTGTGAGTCGGCTCAGCTCCGGAACAGCGGGCCGCTCGGCCAGATCGGCGACGAGGTGATCCGGGACCACTCGGGATCCCGCAGGCCCGGGAGCGTCCGGCCGTCCTCGGTCCACCGGGCGATGAGGGCGCTGTAGATGGGCGGATCGGGATGCCGCTGAAGCGGGCCGCGCTGAACCGATTCTTCGCAACCGGGCGGCGTCGGCCGCCGACGGCGTCCCGTCCTTGGGGTGGAAGTCTCAACCGTGGTCATGCCGGGGCAACGCGGCATCGCGACCACGGGTAATCCCCTCCCCACCCCGGCCATCCGTTCGAGGCGTACCCGGGGGCGGGGGCGGCCGGGGGTGTGGGGTCGGTATCCAGTGATCCGGGATCAGGGAGGGTATGGGGGTTTCCCGTCAGTCTCATCGTCTCTCCGTGTCGGGCCGGCCCCTCAAGGGCGCTCCTCCTCGTTCCTCGTCGTCGCGTCGCTTCGCGATGGCCTTCG
>NZ_JBSFTP010000065.1:0-42257 GCF_053591315.1 Streptomyces sp. NPDC003042 | reverse complement strand
ACGGACCGTGCTGACCATTCGGCATGGCCGCATGCTACGACCATCCGGCCCGATGTTCGTGGGCCGCCCTCCCCGCACACCACGGGTGGCGGACCCCGCCGGGCCGACCGGGGGCCGGCCCGGCGGGCCCGCTCCCGGGGCTCCGCGCCTCGATCGCCCCAGACTCCGTCCGGGGATGCCCCTGACGAGGCTGAAAGAAGCGGCGGTCCGCCTGGCGGGTCCGGAGCTGCCGCCCGGCTCCGCCGGACGGAGTCCGGCGCAGCGGCGCGAAGCCGGGGAGGCGCTCCGGCGCCGAGCCGCGCGAGCGGCGCGTCGAGGAGGTGTGGCGCGTCGAGGAGGTGCGGCGCGTCAGGAGGAAAGCAGCTCGACCTGGATCTCGATCTCGACCGGCGCGTCCAGCGGGAGGACCGCGACGCCCACCGCGCTGCGGGCGTGGACGCCCTTGTCGCCGAGCACCGCACCGAGCAGCTCGCTCGCACCGTTCAGCACGCCCGGCTGGGCCGTGAAGTCGGGGGCCGAGGCGATGAAGCCGACGACCTTGACCACGCGGGCGATCTTGTCGAGGTCGCCGATCACCGACTTGACCGCGGCCAGGGCGTTCAGCGCGCAGGTCGCGGCCAGCTCCTTGGCCTGCTCCGCCGAGACCTCGGCGCCGACCTTGCCGGTGACCGGGAGGCTGCCCTGGACCATCGGGAGCTGGCCCGCGGTGTACACGTAGGCACCCGACCGCACGGCCGGCTGGTAGGCGGCCAGCGGCGGGACGACGTCCGGCAGGGTCAGGCCGAGCTCGGCCAGCTTGGCCTCGACGACTCCGCTCATGCCTTCTCCCGCTTGAGGTAGGCCACGAGCTGCTCGGGGTTGTTCGGGCCGGGCACGACCTGGACGAGCTCCCAGCCGTCCTCGCCCCAGGTGTCGAGGATCTGCTTGGTGGCGTGGACCAGCAGGGGGACCGTCGCGTATTCGAACTTCTTGGTCATGGGGGCGAGCGTAATGCCTCTCGTGCGGGGCTCATGCGCGGCCCTGGAACCGAGTCGTTAGGCTCGGACGCTGTGAGCAGGCTCCAGGTGGTCAGCGGCAAGGGCGGCACCGGCAAGACCACGGTCGCCGCCGCACTCGCGCTCGCCCTCGCACGCGAGGGCAGGCGGACTCTTCTGGTGGAGGTCGAGGGCAGGCAGGGCATCGCACAGCTTTTCGGCACGGAGGCACTCCCCTACGAGGAGCGGAAGATCGCCGTCGCTCCCGGCGGGGGCGGTGGTGAGGTGTTCGCGCTCGCCATCGACGCCGAACGGGCGTTGCTGGACTACCTCCAGATGTTCTACAAGCTCGGCTCGGCCGGCCGCGCGCTCAAGAAGCTCGGCGCGATCGACTTCGCGACGACCATCGCGCCCGGGCTGCGGGACGTACTGCTGACCGGCAAGGCGTGCGAGGCGGTGCGGCGCAAGGACAAGGCCGGCCGGTTCGTCTACGACCACGTGGTCATGGACGCTCCGCCGACCGGGCGGATCACCCGCTTCCTGAACGTCAACGACGAGGTGGCGGGGCTGGCCCGGTTCGGGCCGATCCACAACCAGGCGCAGGCCGTCATGAAGGTGCTCAAGTCCCCCGAGACGTCCGTGCACCTGGTGACGCTGCTGGAGGAGATGCCCGTGCAGGAGACCGCGGACGGGATCGCGGAGCTCCACGCGGCCGGGCTTCCGGTGGGCCGGGTCGTCGTCAACATGGTGCGCCCGCACCACCTGGACGAGGACACCCTGCGCGCGGCGGCCGGTGAGCGGCGCGCCGAGATCGCGCAGGCCCTGTCCCGGGCGGGGCTGGGCGGCGCGCGGCGCGGCGGGCTGGCCGAGCGGCTGGTGGATCCGCTGCTCACGCAGGCCGCGGAGCACGCGAGCCGGGTGGAGCTGGAGCGCGAGCAGCGTGCGGTGCTGGCGGGGCTGGACGTGCCGGCGTACGAACTCCCCCTGCTCGGCTCGGGGATGGAACTGGCCGGGCTGTACGAGCTGGCCACGGAACTGCGCAAGCAGGCGGACGCCGAATGAGCGAGGGTGTGGACACCGTGGGCCTGGACACGCCGCCGCGACTGGCGGTCGACGCGCTGCTGGACGACCCGAAGACCCGGATCATCGTGTGCTGCGGCGCCGGAGGGGTCGGCAAGACGACCACCGCCGCGGCGCTCGGTGTACGGGCGGCCGAGCGCGGCCGGAAGGTCGTCGTGCTGACCATCGACCCGGCCCGCAGGCTGGCCCAGTCGATGGGCATCGACTCGCTGGACAACACCCCGCGCGAGGTCGCGGACGTGGACGGCGACAGGGGCGGCCGACTGCACGCCATGATGCTGGACATGAAGCGGACCTTCGACGAGATCGTCGAGGCGCACGCGGAGGGCGAGCGGGCGCAGGCGATCCTGGCGAACCCCTTCTACCAGTCCCTGTCGGCCGGTTTCGCGGGCACGCAGGAGTACATGGCGATGGAGAAGCTGGGCCAGTTGCGGGCCCGGGACGACTGGGACCTCATCGTCGTGGACACTCCGCCGAGCCGGTCCGCGCTGGATTTCCTCGACGCGCCGAAGCGCCTCGGGTCCTTCCTGGACGGGAAGTTCATCCGGGTGCTGATGGCTCCGGCGAAGATGGGCGGCCGGGCGGGGATGAAGTTCCTCAACGTCGGCATGTCACTGATGACCGGCACGCTCAGCAAGCTGATGGGTGCCTCGCTGCTGAAGGACGTACAGACCTTCGTGGCCGCGATGGACACGATGTTCGGCGGGTTCCGCACGCGTGCGGACGCGACCTTCCGGCTCCTCCAGGCTCCCGGTACGGCCTTCCTCGTGGTCGCGGCTCCCGAGCCGGACGCCCTGCGCGAGGCGGCGTACTTCGTCGAACGGCTGGCCGCCGAACGGATGCCGCTGGCGGGCCTGGTACTGAACCGGGTGCACGGCAGCGACGCCGGCCGGCTGTCCGCGGAGCGGGCGCTGGCCGCCGCAGAGAATCTTGAAGAAGGCGGCATTGTCGATCAGGAGTCCGGGAAAGCTGGACTGCGTGAGACCGACGGACACGGCTCCCCCGACGTGGACGAGATCACGGCAGGACTGCTGCGCCTTCATGCCGACAGGATGCGGGTGATCGCGCGCGAACACCGCACACGCGATCGCTTCACCTCGCTGCACCCCGAAGTGGCGGTGACCGAAGTGGCCGCCCTGCCCGGCGATGTGCACGACCTCGCCGGGCTACGGGCCATCGGAGAACGACTCGCGGCCGGGGTTCCGGCCGGAGCTTAGGCGTTCGTACGACTGCTACGACGGTGGTGCCGTGGTGCTCGGGTGACTCACCCGGCCGCGGCGTACGTCTCGTACGGAACGTCGATCTCCGCGTCGACATCCATGGTGAGGATGCCTGTACTGCGTTCGTACTCCGTGCGTGCGGTTTCGAGCAGCCGTCGCCACGAGGTGACGGTGGGGCGCCTGCGCAACAAGGCGCGACGCTCCCGCTCGGTCATTCCGCCCCACACGCCGAACTCGACGCGATTGTCGAGCGCGTCGGCCAGGCACTCGGTCCGCACCGGACATCCGGTGCACACCGCCTTGGCCCTGTTCTGTGCCGCTCCTTGAACGAACAGTTCATCCGGATCGGTAGTGCGGCAGGCTGCCTGCGCACTCCAGTCGGTAACCCAGCCCATCCCGGTGCCGTCCTCTCCCGAATCGAGGCTCCCCCACGGCGGTAGCGGCATATTCACCGCTGCCAGTTGAGGACGTTACGGAAGGTGGGCACAGCGCAACACCCCCGACGGGCCCAATCTTGAATGGTCCGAACGGACTATGGGTAAGCGGCAGATCACCCGACGGAGTGATCCGGCGACATGCCCGACCATTCCGGCGATTCGGGTGAAATCGGGGGATGCCGGTGAGCCGCCGTCAGAGCGAAGAGCGGGATTCGGACATGTGTCCACCCCATTCGGGAAGGGTGAAAAACAAGCCGCGGGGTTGATGTCGCACCGCACTGCTGTGACAGTTGGGGACAGCTTAGGCCAAGGCATTCGCGCGTGTCCGGCGAATCAGAACGTAGGCTTCCTCCCTATGGGAAAGAAGCGCTCGGGCGGCGGGCTCACGCGGCCACAGCAGGCCGCCAAGTTCCTCGGGGTGTCCGTTCTCTCCGGAGTTGTACTGGCCGGCATCGCGATCCCGGGCGCCGGCGCGCTGGGACTCGCGGCCAAGGGCACGGTCGAGGGTTTCGATGAGATCCCGGCCAATCTCAAGACACCTCCGCTGAGCCAGCGCACCACGATTCTGGACGCGGAGGGTGGCTTGATCGCCACCGTCTATTCACGCGACCGGCAGGTGGTCCCGCTGACGGCCATCTCGCCGTACATGCAGAAGGCGATCGTCGCGATCGAAGACTCGCGTTTCTACGAGCACGGCGCGATCGACCTCAAGGGCATCCTGCGCGCGGTCAACCGCAACGCGCAGGAAGGCGGAGCCGCGCAGGGCGCGTCCACCCTCACTCAGCAGTACGTCAAGAACGTCTTCGTCGAGGAAGCCGGCGACGACGAGACGAAGGTCCGCGAGGCCCAGGAGAAGAGCCTCGGACGCAAGATCCGCGAGCTGAAGTACTCGATCCAGGTCGAGGAAGAGCTCGGGAAGAACAAGATTCTCGAGAACTACCTCAACATCACCTACTTCGGCCAGCAGGCGTACGGAATCGAATCGGCGGCACAGCGCTACTTCAGCAAGCCCGCCAAGGACCTGACGCTCGACGAGTCGGCGCTGCTGGCCGGCGTCGTGCAGTCGCCGAGCCGGTACGACCCGGTGAACGACGCGACGGAGGCGACGAAGCGCCGCAACATCGTGCTCCAGCGGATGGCCGACATGAAGGACATCTCGCAGACGGAGGCCGACGAGGCGAAGAAGAAGCCGATCCAGCTGAAGGTGACCAGGCCGAAGAACGGCTGCATCACCGCGGTCAAGGGCGCGGGCTTCTTCTGCGACTTCGTGCGCAACACCTTCCTGTCGGACACGGTCTTCGGCAAGACGCGGGAGGAGCGGGCGAAGATCTGGAACCAGGGCGGCCTGACGGTCCGCACGACGCTGGACCCGCAGTCGCAGGAATCCGCCAACGCCTCCATCCAGGACCACGTCTACGCGGACGACTCGATCGCGACGGCCGTGACCCTGGTCCAGCCGGGCACCGGACGGGTGCTGGCGATGGGCCAGTCGAAGCCGTACGGCTTCGGGAAGAACGAGACGCAGATCAACTACTCCGTCGACAAGCGGATGGGCGGCTCCAACTTCGGCTTCCAGGTGGGCTCGACGTTCAAGCCGTTCGTCGCGGCCGCCGCCCTGGAGCAGGGGATGGAGCCGACGAAGGTGTACTCGGCGCCGAACAAGATGGACTACCCGAGCCCGGTGTCACGGTGCGACGGCTCGCAGTTCCTGAACGTGCCCGTGAAGGGCAAGCGCGCGACGGCCCAGAACGAGACCGTCGACGAGATCGGTCCGTACGCGCTGAAGACGGCGATGGCGAAGTCCATCAACACGTACTTCGTGCAGATGATCTCGGAGATCGGCATCTGCCCGGTGACGGAGATGACGCAGAAGCTCGGCGTGGTGCCGGCCAGCGGCGTGAAGCTGCCCGAGGAGCCGTCCATCGCGCTCGGCTCCGCCGAACTGTCCCCGCTGACTATGGCCAACGCGTACGCCACCTTCGCCAACCGGGGTGTCCACTGCACACCGATCGTCCTGGAGTCGATCACCGACGCGCACGGCAAGGCGCTGGCGGTGCCGAAGTCGCACTGCGACCGGGCGATGGCGCCGGAGACCGCCGACACGATCAACACCCTGCTGCGCGGAGTGGTCGAAGCCGGTACCGGTGAGAGGGCCGGTCTGACCGACCGGGACAACGCGGGCAAGACCGGTACGACCGACTCCCGCTACAACGCCTGGTTCGTCGGCTACACCCCGAACATCTCCGGCGCGGTGTGGGTCGGCTCGGGCGGCGCGAAGAAGATCTCGATGGAGGACATCACCATCGGCGGGCAGTACTACCCGAAGGTCTTCGGCGGCGGTCTGCCCGGTCCCATCTGGAAGGACGCGGTCTCGGGCGCGCTGTCCGGGCGCGAGGCCCCGAGCTTCGTCACGGTCGGCATCCCCGAGCCCTCGGCAGCGGGCGACGGCAACGGCGGCGGCCGCGGCAACACGGTCCCGCCGAGCCCGAACAGGCCCAACAGGCCCGGCAAGCCGGGCGGTGACGGCAAGCCCGGCGACAGCCGGCCCGGCGGCATGACGACGGCCGGAGCCACCGGCGGCAGGACGGGCGGCACCCCGGACAACCCGTTCCCGGGGATCACCCTGGAGCCGGGGCTGATCGGCGGCCGCGAGGAACAGTAGGACGCGACGACGCGTAAAGGGGGGAGGGCCCGACCGGATCACCGGTCGGGCCCTCCCCTTCTTGCGTACGTCCAGGAAAGTCTTGCGTACGGCTAGGAGAGCTGCTGCTTGACGACGGCGGCGACCCGGCCGCCCTCCGCCAGGCCCGCCACCTTCGGGTTCACGATCTTCATGACGGCGCCCATGGCCCGCGGCCCCTCGGCGCCCGCCGCCTTGGCCTCCTCGACCGCCTGCGTCACGATCGCGACGAGCTCGTCGTCGCTGAGCTGCTTGGGCAGGTACTTGTCGAGGAACTCACCCTCCTCGGTCTCCCGCGCGCTCTGCTCGGCCCGGCCGCCCTGGGCGAAGGCCTCCGCGGCCTCGCGGCGCTTCTTCGCCTCCTTGGCGATCACCTTGAGGACTTCGTCGTCGGAGAGCACGCGCGCTTCCTTGCCCGCGACCTCCTCCTTGGTGATGGCGGAGAGGGTCAGGCGCAGCGTCGACGAGGCGAGCTCGTCGCGTGCCTTGATGGCGGTGGTGAGGTCTTCCTGAAGCTTGGCCTTGAGCGTGGTCATGGGTGGAGTGTGCCAGGTTCGGGGGCGGTGGCGCCCGCGCGTTTTGCGGGTCTGCGACGATAGGGGCCATGCGCGCGCGTTACGGAGTACCACTGAAGGTCACCGCCGGAATCGCGGCGGTGGGGGTCGCGGGAGTGACCTATGCCGCCGGGTTCGAGGCCCGTTCCTTCCGCCTTCGACGGGTCACGGTGCCCGTGCTGCCGCCGGGGACGCGGCCTCTGCGCGTGCTCCAGGTGTCGGACATCCACATGGTCGGCGGGCAGCGCAAGAAGCGCGCCTGGCTGCAGTCCCTGGCCGGCCTGCGCCCGGACCTCGTCGTCAACACGGGCGACAACCTCTCCGACACCGAAGGTGTCCCCGAGGTGCTCGACGCGCTGGGGCCCCTGATGGAGTTCCCGGGCGTGTACGTCTTCGGGTCGAACGACTACTACGGGCCGCGGCTGCGCAATCCCGGGCGCTACCTGATCGAGAAGGCCCAGGGCCGGCACGGGCTGAACGGCAACAAGCCGGTCGTCGGCGCCGTCCACAATCCGTGGGAGGAACTGCGGGACGCCTTCGACGCGGCGGGCTGGCTGAACCTCACCAACACCCGGGCCCGGCTGAAGCTGGACGGGCTGGAGCTGGCCTTCACCGGTCTGGACGACCCGCACATCAAAAGGGACCGGTACGAGCAGGTCGCGGGCGGTCCGGAGGCGGACGCGGACTTCTCGATGGCCGTCGTGCACGCCCCGTACCTGCGGGTCCTCGAAGCCTTCACCGCCGACCGCTACCCGCTGATCCTCGCCGGGCACACGCACGGCGGGCAGCTGTGCGTCCCCTTCTACGGGGCGCTGGTCACCAACTGCGACCTGGACACCAAGCGGGTGAAGGGCCTGTCCACGTACGAGGCGGACGCCCAGCGCGCCTACCTCCACGTCTCGGCGGGCTGCGGCACCAACCGCTTCACCCCGGTCCGCTTCGCGTGCCCGCCGGAGGCGACGCTCCTGACGCTGACACCGAAGGCGTAGGCACCGCGCCGCACCTCCCCGCCAAGCCCGCGCCGCCCCCGCGAAAACCGGATTTCGTCTCCGGCCGAGGGTCCGCTAAAGTAATCGATGTCGCCACGGCAGCAGAGCTGCAAGGCGGCGATCGGGGTGTAGCGCAGCTTGGCAGCGCGCTTCGTTCGGGACGAAGAGGTCGTGGGTTCAAATCCCGCCACCCCGACTTCGTAAGACCAGGTCAAGGGCCTGATCCACTCAGTGGATCAGGCCCTTCCTGCGTTCCGGGTGATCGCCGTGGTCAGAGGGCGCGGAGCTTGGTCGTGAAGACCTGGGCCGCGATCTTCTCGCCGAGGGCGAGTCCGTCGGTCGCGTCCCACGGGAAGTGCACGCCGAGCCAGACGCGGCTGTCCGCGTCCTCCTTCCCGGCGGCGCTGAAGCTGGTGAAGCGCCGGGTCTTGACGGGGGCCTGCGGTTCGTCGGTGGTGAGGTCGAAGGAGATGTCGTCACTGCCGAAGAATCGTTTCATCACGCCCGCCCAGGCACCCCCGAAGGAAGCGTGACCGGACACGTACGCCGGGAAGCAGGGGCTGACGTTGACCCCGGCGGGGCTCTTGAGCAGCGGCTTCCACTGCGGGTCGAGGCCGCCCTCGCGGATCGCGGAGACGGGGCGCCACAGGTCGACCGGGGTCGCGAACTTGGCGTCCCGCACGGCTATGCCCGTGTCCGCGAGGGCGATCGAGACGAGCGCGAAGAGGCGCGCGTTGGCGTAGACGCTCAGTTTGCGGGCCGTGGCGACCTCGCGGGTGGCCTGGAGCATCTGGCCCGGGGGCTTGTAGGTGCCGTTGTTGTCGTTGGCCCAGAACCAGGCGGCGGCCAGCTGGTCGGGCGTCCGGTTGATCACCGGGGTCGCCGCGGTGGGCTTGTCCGCGCCGGCCGACCGTACGGCCTCGACCTGCCGCTTGTACTCGTCGCTCGCGACGAGGTTCTCGTACGACCCGTACTGGGCCAGGGTCGTCGGGCGGAACTGGGAGCCCGAGGTCAGCGAGAACGGCTTGACCTGGCCCCAGAAGGGGTGGACGCCGTCGCTCTCCTCGTCGCAGGAGGCGTCGGGCATGTCCGGGTAGCTGGTCGGACGCCAGGCGCCGGGCCTCTTGTCGCCCACGTAGACCTGCGGGTTCTCGGAGCCGTCGCCGCTGCGGGCATCCGTCATCTGCTTGACCATGCCGCCGACGACGGAGGCGTCGAGGATGTCGAAGCCGGTCGGCTCGGCACCGAAGCGCTCGCGGAACCGCGCGTCGAGGTACTGGGTCTGGTCCGCGTACTGCGTCTGCCCGCTGCCGTAGAGGCCGAGCAGGATGTTGTAGGCGGTGCGGCCGATGACCCGCTCCTCCTCGTCCGGGCCCTCGATCCAGCCCGCGTACTTCTCGGCGTGGAGGTAGGGCTCCGAGGTGATCTTCCCCTTCCACTTCAGCTGGTACGAGGACTCGGCGTCGTAGATCGCCCCGTTCATCATCGCCGCGGCCCGGGCCATCGGGACGGGCCCGCCTCCGACCCGGCGGAAGACGTTCAGCAGGACGTCGTTCCAGTAGTGCACCGGGTCGGCGATCGTCCGCGTGGGCAGAGCCGCGTGGGCGGGCTGCGGGGACACGGCGAGCATGGTTCCGGTGGCCGCCAGAACGGCGGCGGTCGCCAGTGCCCGGCGCCATATCACCGTACGGCGTCTGGTGGTGCGGGTTCTTTCGGGCATGGGTGAACTCCCCCTGATCACAAGCGCTTTGGTCGCCACGGACTGTGGCGGCGTGATCATGGCGTGCCGTGCGGGCGCACGGCTTGCACAAAAGGGAAGCCCTCGCGGAATGGCCGGTCCCGCGTCTGAGGACGGCGTGAACGAGCCGCTGCCCCAGCCAGGGTCGTGCCGTCCCCGCCCGAAGCTCAGCCGACGCGATAGCGCAGGTGGGTGACCTCGGGGGTGGCGACGGTGCGGTCCGGGACCAGGCGCAGCGCCGGGTCGACCCCGTCGAGGAGGCGGATGCCGGAGCCGAGGAGGACCGGGGCGAGGTGGATCTCCAGCTCGTCGAGGAGTCCGGCGACCTCCGCTTCGCCGTGACCGAGCCCGGCTGGTTCCGGACCGCCTTCCACGCCCCGGCCGACATGACCTACGCCGAGGACGCCACGGCCGCCGGGGCGGGTGGGCTCACGCCGTTCGAGCTGCTCGGCGCCACGCTGGACGAGCTGGTCGACGCGGGCGTACTGCCGGCCGACCGGCGGCCGGGAGCGGAGTTCCTCGCCTGGTCGGCGGTGCACGGGCTGGCCGCGCTGATCATCGACGGACCGCTGCGCGGGGTCACCCCGGAACAGGCGCACGACGCGGGGCAGGACGTGATCGGCATGATCGAGCGCGGGCTCTGACCGGGCGCGGGCGGGCCGGGCCCGCCCGCCCCCGGTGTCAGTGGTCCAGGGGATTCGCCGCGATGCGGGTGGCCGCGCCGGCCGCGACGTAGGACGCCGCCGCGCACCGGGGCTTGCGTACGGCCTGGTCCTCGACCAGTGCGAGGAAGGCCGCGCCGAAGCCCAGCCGGGGGTACGCGGCGAGGAGCCCGGCCGTGAAGGAGGGGTCGAAATCGGCCACGCCCAGCCCCGAGACGTCCGCGCTGGTACCCACCTGGAGGAGGTGGCTCTCGACGTCCTCGGCAGCCGTGACGTCGTCCCGCATGTGCAGGACGATCACCTCCTCGGCCCGCGCCCGGCGGGCAGGCGACCAGCCGAGCCCCGCCGTGAAGACGCGGGCCACGTGGCCGCCCGCCTCCTCGAAGGGCAGCGTGTGGCTGTCGAAGGGCGCGGTCAGGCCGAGGTCGTGCAGCAGGGCGCTGACGTAGAGGAGTTCGGCGTCGTACGAGAGCCCGTGCCGGCGCGCGTACTCCGCGCCGAAGGCGTAGGAGCGGACGGAGTGGTTGAGCAGCGCGGTGTCCGCGTACTCGGAGGCGATCTCGAAGGCGGCCCGGGCCGGCTCGCCGTCCACGTTGCGAAGGGTCCATGTCATGGACCGGCAGCCTAGGTCAGGCGGGTGAAGTCCACCTGCGACGGCTCCTCCTCCCCCGGCCACCACAGCCGGGTCGGCGCGGCCGGGGTCTCGGCGAGGACCCGGCCGCGCGAGACGACGTAGCGGGGCCGGACCTGACGGCGGATCGCCTCCTCGGGGCTCGGTGCCGGGAGGAGCACGAAGGAGGCGGGGGCGCCCGGCGCGATGCCGTACTCCTCGGCCCCGAGGCCGAGCACCCGCGCCGCACGGTCCGTCACCATCGAGAAGGCCACCGGGATGTCGTCCGCGCCGGTGAGCTGGGCGGCGTACAGGCCGACGAGCGCGGTCTGGAGCGGATTGCCCGTGCCCAGCGCGTTCCACGGGTCCATCACGTCGTCGTGGCCGAAGGCCACGTTGACCCCGGCCGCCAGCATCTCCTTGACCTGGGTGAGCCCGCGCCGCTTGGGGTAAGCGTCGAAGCGGCCCTGGAGATTGAGGTTGGCGAAGGGGTTGGAGACGAGGTTGATGCCCGAACGGGAGAGCAGCCGCTGGAGTTTGAAGCTGTACGCGCCGCCGTAGGAGCCCATGGCCGTGGTGTGCGAGGCGGTCGCCCGCTCGCGCAGGCCCGAACGCAGCGCGAGGGTGGCCAGCACCTCCACGAAGCGGGACTGTTCGTCGTCGATCTCGTCGCAGTGGGCGTCGACGCGCAGCCCGTGCTCCTCGGCCAGCGCGAAGGCGATCCCGAGCGAGGCGACCCCGTCCTCCCGGGTGTCCTCGAAGTGCGGGATCGCGCCGACGACGTCCGCCCCGCGCCGCGCCGCCTCGCGCAGCAGCGCCTCGCCACCGGGGAAGGAGACGATGCCCTCCTGCGGGAAGGCGGTGATCTGGAGGGTCATGAAGTCCCGCACCCGGTCGCGCACCTCCAGCAGCGCGTCGAGCGCGGTGAGCGCCGGGTCGGTGATGTCGCAGTGGGTCCGTACGTGCAGTACGCCCTGGGCCGCCTGCCAGCGCAGCACCTCGGTGGCCCGCCCGATCACGTCCTCGCGGGTCAGGGTCCGCTTGCGCTCGCTCCAGCAGGCGATGCCCTCCCACAGGGTGCCGGAGGCGTTCGGGCGCGGCTCCCCGGCGGTCAGGGCGGTGTCCAGGTGGATGTGCGGCTCGACGAAGGGGGCGGTGAGCAGGCCGCCGTGCGCCTCGATCAGGATGCCGGTCGCCGGTGGTTCCTTCTGATCGTCGTACGGGATCACGCGGGCGATCCGGCCGTCCTCGCCCACCTCGATGTCGGACAGGCCCTGGGTGTGAAGCAGCCGGGCGCCCCGCACGATCATCCGCATGGCGCCACCCTACGCAGGCCGCCCGGCCCCGGGGCAGGGATCAGCCTCGTTTGGACTGGGCCTTCTGCTGCATGCCCCGCGTCTTCGCCGCGGCCGACTGGACGTCGCTCGCCGCGGCCTTGGCACGCGCCTCGGCCGCCGTGTTCTTCGCCAGGGCACGCTCTGAATCATGATGGCCGTGGTGGCCCTGGTGACCGGTACGCGCCTTCTTGGCCATGATCAACACCCTCTCGGGACACTCGGCGTACGCACACCACCATGCGCCCGTTCGGAGCAGTCGGCATCCCGGCCCGGCGATGCGGCAAGAATGGTGGGCATGACCAGCGACAGCGATCTGACCCCCGGCGAATCCCTCGAAACCCTCGAAAGCGCCGGAACCGCCCAGCCGCGCGAGACCCCCGACTGGGAGAAGCGCTTCCGGGCCCCGCGCGTCGGGCTGCCCGAGTGGGCCGAGGACGCACCGGACCGCTCTCTCTTCGTCTCGAACGCGACCGGGACCTTCGAGCTCTACGCCTGGGACCGGGCCACCGGCACGCAGCGGCAGGCCACCGACCGTCCCAACGGCACCACCGACGGCACCCTCTCCCCCGACGGCGAGTGGATCTGGTGGTTCTCCGACACCGACGGCGACGAGTTCGGCACCTGGGTCCGCCAGCCCTTCGCGGGCGGCCCCGACGAGCCCGCCACGCCCGGCCTGGAGCCCTCCTACCCCGCCGGACTCGCCATCGGCCGGGACGGCACCGCGGTCGTCGGCCGGTCCACCGACGAGGAAGGGTCCACGATCCACGTCGTACGGCCCGACGGCAGCGCGCCCACCGTCATCTACCGCCACCGCGAGTCCGCCGGCGTCGGCGACCTGTCGCGTGACGGAACCCTGGTCGCCGTCGAGCACACCGAACACGGCGACGCGATGCACTCGGCGCTGCGCGTGCTCACCCTCGACGGCGACACCGTCGCGGAGCTGGACGACTCGCGCGGCGGCACCGAGGAGCTCGGCCTGGAGGTGCTCGGCTTCGCGCCCGTCACCGGGGACACCCGGCTGCTCGTCGGCCACCAGCGGCGCGGTCGGTGGGAGCCGATGGTGTGGGACGTGGCCACCGGCACCCAGGAGGGCCTGGCGATCGATCTGCCGGGTGACGTGAGCGCCGAGTGGTACCCGGACGGGTCCGCGCTGCTCATCGCGCACAGCTTCGAGGCGCGCAGCGAGCTGTGGCGCTACGACCTGGCCGCACGGGAGCTCGTACGCGTGGACACGCCCCCGGGGTCGGTGGCGGGAGCGACCGCCCGCCCGGACGGGACGGTGGAGTACCAGTGGTCCTCGGCGGCCGAACCCGCAGCGCTGCGGTCCACCGCCGGCGGCATCGTCCTCGACCCTCCCGGCTTCCGGCCGCCCGGCTCGGTGCCGGTGGAGGACGTGTGGGTGGAGGGCCCCGGCGGCCGGATCCACGCCCTGGCGCAGCGGCCGGCGGGCCACGGGGAGGGCCCCTTCCCGACCATCTTCGAGATCCACGGCGGGCCCACCTGGCACGACAGCGACGCCTTCCTGGCGACCCCGGCGGCCTGGCTGGACCACGGCTTCGCGGTCGTGCGGGTCAACTACCGCGGCTCGACGGGCTACGGCCGCGAGTGGACGGACGCCCTCAAGCACCGGGTCGGCCTGATCGAGCTGGAGGACATCGCGGCGGTCCGGGAATGGGCCGTCGCCTCCGGCCTCGCCGACCCGGCGCGGCTGGTGCTGTCGGGCGGCTCCTGGGGCGGCTACCTGACCCTGCTGGGCATCGGCACGCAGCCCGACGCCTGGGCGGTGGGGCTGGCCGCCGTACCGGTGGCCGACTACGTGACGGCGTACCACGACGAGATGGAGGCGCTGAAGTCCCTGGACCGCACCCTCTTCGGCGGTACGCCGGAGGAGGTCCCGGAGCGCTTCGAGGTGTCCTCGCCGCTGACGTACGTGGACGCGGTGAAGGCGCCCGTCCACATCGCGGCGGGCGTCAACGACCCGCGCTGCCCGATCCGGCAGATCGACAACTACGTGGACCGGCTCGCGGCACGCGGCGCGGTCCACGAGGTGTACCGGTACGACGCCGGGCACGGCTCGCTGGTCGTCGAGGAGCGGATCAAGCAGGTCCGCATGGACCTGGAGTTCGCGCTCAAGCACCTTCCGCGCTGAACCCCGCCACCGTCCCACCGGTGCGCCCCCCGTACGGTGGTGGGGTGCACCGGTTTCTCCTGACCCCGCGCTGGTGGGGGATCAACGTCTTCGTCGCGCTCGCCATCCCCTTCTGCCTGTTCATGGGGACCTGGCAGCTCGGCCGGTTCGAGGACCGTGTCGGCAGTCACCGGGAGGCGAGGGCCGAGCGCCCCGCCGACCAGGCGGCCGCCCCGCTGGACTCGCTGCTCCCGGTGAACACCCGGACCTCCGGACGGCTGGCCTCCACGGCCGGGGTGTACGGGGAACAGCTGCTGGTCCCCGAGCGGCTCCTCGACGGGAAGTCCGGCTTCTACGTCCTGACCCTGCTGCGGACGGACTCCGGCAGGACCGTCCCGGTGGTCCGGGGCTGGCTGCCGGGGGTGGCGGACCCGGCGAAGGCTCCGGCCGCGCCGACCGGGCGGGTCGAGGTGACCGGGGCCCTGCAGGCCTCGGAGAACTCCGGCACCAAGGGCGTGCACGCGCAGGGTGGGCTGCCGCCGGGCCAGCTCGGGGTGATCGGGTCGGCCACGCTGGTCAACCTCGTGCCGGACCCGCTCTACGACGCCTGGCTGACGGTGCGGACCCCTGCGGACGGGATGGTTCCGGTGCCGGCGAAGGCGCCCAACAACACCGGCCTCGACCTGAAGGCCTTCCAGAACCTCGGTTACACCGGCGAATGGTTCGTCTTCGTCGCCTTCGTGCTGTTCATGTGGTTCCGGCTCTACCGGCGCGAGGTGGAGACCCTGCGCGACGCCGAGGCGGGGCTGCTGCCGCCGGCCGAGGCCGCCGTACGTACTGCCGCTGCCACCCCCGCCGCCGCTACGGCGCGTCCAGCGGAATGAAACCCGTCCGGTAGACCGTTCCGCCGCAGGCCTCCGGGATGGTGGTCTGCGTGACCGGAGCGCCCGCCACCGGCGTGCCGGGCGTATGGGACACCTCCACCCCGGCCGGATCCTCGGCCGGGCCCTCGCTCGGCGGGGCCGGGGCCGCCGCCCCGTCACCGTCGGCGGAGGCGCTGCGCTCCGTATCGGTGGGGGTCTGCTGCGTGCCCTCCTGCGAGGGCTCGGCGGTCGGACCGGTGGTCGCCGCCGGGCAGGACTGCGCGGAGGGCACCCAGGCGAACCGCACCTCGTACCCGGTGTTCGGCTGGAGCATCAGCAGCGGCTCCTCGGCGGACGGATCGGGCAGCAGCCCGCTCGCCGGGTCCCCCGCCGTGTGGCCTGTCACGCTCACTCCGGAGCCCTGCGGGGGCGGCGGGCCGTCCACCGGGGCGGCCGTCACGGTGTCCGGGCTGCTGACCACGCAGCCGCGCGCGGAGACGTTGGTGACCTTGAAGCTGCCGTACACCTTGCCGTCGGCCTCGGGGGCGCGGGCACTGCCCAGCACCCCCAGCTGCTCGGCGGTGCATCCCGGCACGCCCGGCGCCGCGACCGGGGGCTGCGGACCCGCGCCGGTGCCGGGGCCGGTGCCGGTCGACGTGCCGGCCGAGGCCCCCGCACTCGACGGACCGGCCACCGCACCGCCGGACGGCGAGCCGCTGGTCCGGGTGACCGGCTGCCCGCCGGCGCCGCCGGCCTCCTGGTCCTTGCCGGCGGGTTTCGTGAAGCTCGGCTGGGCCCCGGCCCCGGCCCCGTTGTGATGCGGGTCGGCGGGGCCTCCCGTCGTGGTTCCCTGCGTCGCGCCGTGCCCGGCGATGGCCGAGTGGCCGGCGGTGGCGCCCCGGTCGTCCCGCAGGTGCAGTGCGGCCGGGACCACGATGCCGGCCAGCACGATCGCCGCGGTCGCCCCGACGAGGGTGTTGCGTTTACGGGCCCGGCGGGCGGGCACCGCATGGCGCAGCCGCTCCAGCGCGCCCTCTGCGGGCTCCAGGGCCCCCACGGCCCCGGCCAGCAGGCTGCGGAGCGCCTGCTCGTCGCCGGAGCGGCCGGGCACCTTTCTCAGCTCGTCGTCCCTCAGCTCGTCGTCCCTCATGACTGCGCAGCCTCCATCGCCACCCTCAGCGCGGCAATGCCCCGCGAGCCGTACGCCTTGACCGAGCCGAGTGATATGCCGAGCGTCTCGGCGACCTGGACCTCCGTCATGTCCGCGAAGTAGCGCAGCACCAGTACCTCACGCTGGCGCCGCTGGAGGCCGCGCATGGCCTTGATCAGGTCGTCGCGCTCCAGCTGGTCGTACGCGCCCTCTTCCGCGCTGGCCATGTCAGGCATCGGCTTCGACAGCAGCTTGAGGCCGAGGATGCGGCGGCGCAGCGCGGAGCGCGAGAGGTTGACGACGGTCTGGCGCAGGTAGGCCAGGGTCTTGTCGCGGTCGCGGACCCGGTTGCGCGCCGAGTGGACGCGGATGAAGGCCTCCTGGACCACGTCCTCGCAGGAGGCGGTGTCGTCGAGGAGCAGGGCGGCCAGGCCGAGGAGTGAGCGGTAGTGGGCCTGGTAGGTCTCGGTGAGGTGGTCGACCGTGGTCCCGGCCACGACGGGCCGCGGGGCGACGGCCTCGGCGGTGGTCTCGGCGGTGGTCTCGCCGACGGCCGTGCTCCCTGCCGCACTCCCGCCCGTGTCCGCGCTATCGCGGGGCGAGGGCACTCGGCCGCCCCGGGTCGGAACGGCGGGTGGCGTGGCGGGCAGCGCGCCGGCCGGCGGAACGGGAGCGATCACCGGGAAGCCGCCGGGTGCGCCGGAGCGCCGACGCGCCGGGACGATTCCGGTGCGCGCCGGTACGACGGCGAAGTCGAGCAATGCCTCTGCCACGCCCGTTGGACACGCGTCCCCCCGTCAGGGTTGTACGCGCGAGGCAAAGCCTTCAGCAATTTCCCCATTGCCCTCATGCGTACCCGCTCTTCCCAATTGCCCTGTTTTATCCAGGCGGCAGTCGGGCCATCACCTTGATCGAGGGATCACCGCCGATCCTACAAAGCGAATTACGCGAATTCACCCGCGATCAGTTCCGAGATCTGCGCGGCATTCAGAGCCGCGCCCTTGCGGAGATTGTCGGCGCACACGAAGAACTCCAGGGACCGGACGTCGTCGAGCGAGGCCCGCACCCGCCCCACCCAGGCCGGATCCGTCCCGGCCGCGTCCGCCGGCGTCGGGAACTCCCCCGCCGCCGGATCGTCCACGAGCACCACTCCGGGCGCCGTGTCCAGGATCTCCCGGGCGTGCGCCGCGTCCACCTTCTGCTCGAAGCGGGCCCGTACGGTCAGGGAATGCCCGGTCAGCACGGGAACCTGTACGCACGTCACCGCGATCGGCAGCGAGTCCAGGTCCAGGATCCGCCGGGTCTCCGCCCGTACGGCCAGCTCGTGCGAGGACCAGCCGCCCTCGCGCAGCTCACCGGACCAGGGCACCACGTTGAGCGCGAGCGGCGCCGCGAAGGGGCCGGTGTCCTCGCCCACGGCACGGCGCACGTCCCCGGGCTGCTCACCCAGGGAGCTTCCGGCGACCAGCGACACCTGGCGGCGCAGCGCCTCCGTGCCGGCCCGCCCGGCGGCGCTGGCGGCCTGGTACGAGGAGACGACCAGGTCGGCCAGGCAGTACTCGGCATGCAGCGCGCCCAGGGCGGCGATCATCGCGGCGGTCACGCAGTCCGGGCCCGCGACGATGCCGCGCGGCCGGATCCGTACGGTGTGGCCGTTCACCTCGGGCACCACCAGTGGCACCTCGGGGTCCTCGCGGAAGGCGGCGGACTGGTCCACCGCCACGGCTCCGCGCGCGGCCACGAGGGGAGCCCAGCGCGCCGAGACCTCGGCCGGGGTCAGGAAGAGCACGACATCGCCCTTGCCGATGCCGTCGAAGGCGTCCTCGGTGAGCGCGAGCACCTCGCACTCCTCCCCGCGGACGGCCAGCACGCGGCCGGCCGAGCGCCAGGAGGCGATCAGGCGGATGTCGCCCCAGACGTCCGCCCGCTGGGACAGGATCCGGAGCAGGATCGAGCCGACCGCTCCGGTCGCCCCGACCACGGCGAGCGCCGGGCCGGAGGACCGGGGCGCGGTCATCGTCCGCTGCCTCCGTAGACAACGGCTTCGTCGCTGTCGGAGTCGAGGCCGAAGGCCGTGTGCACGGCGCGGACGGCCTCGTTGACGTCGTCCTGGCGGGTCACGACCGAGATGCGGATCTCGGAGGTCGAGATCAGCTCGATGTTGACGCCGGCGTCGGACAGCGCCTGGAAGAACGAGGCGGTGACGCCCGGGTTCGTCTTCATCCCCGCGCCGACCAGCGAGATCTTGCCGATCTGGTCGTCGTAGCGCAGCGACTCGAAGCCGATCTGGCCCTTCGCCTTCTCCAGGGCGTCGATGGCCTTGTGGCCCTCGGTCTTGGGGAGGGTGAAGGAGATGTCCGTGAGGCCCGTGGAGGCCGCCGAGACGTTCTGGACGATCATGTCGATGTTGATCTCGGCGTCCGCGATGGCGCGGAAGATCGCCGCGGCCTCGCCCGGCTTGTCCGGGACACCGACGACCGTGATCTTGGCTTCGGAGACGTCGTGCGCGACTCCGGAGATGATGGCGTGCTCCACCTGCGCGTCCCCTTGCGGATTCTCGTTGCTGACCCACGTGCCCCGCAGTCCGGAGAAGGACGAGCGGACGTGGATCGGGATGTTGTAGCGGCGCGCGTACTCGACGCAGCGGTGCAGCAGCACCTTGGAGCCGGAGGCCGCGAGCTCCAGCATGTCCTCGGAGGAGATCCAGTCGATCTTCTGGGCCCGCTTCACGACGCGGGGGTCCGCGGTGAAGACGCCGTCGACGTCGGTGTAGATCTCACAGACCTCGGCGTCCAGCGCCGCGGCGAGTGCGACGGCGGTGGTGTCCGAACCGCCGCGGCCGAGGGTGGTGATGTCCTTGGAGTCCGCGGACACGCCCTGGAAGCCGGCGACGATGGCGATGTTGCCCTCGTCCAGCGCGGTGCGGATACGGCCCGGCGTCACATCGATGATGCGCGCTTTGTTGTGGACCGAGTCGGTGATCACGCCTGCCTGGCTACCGGTGAACGACTGGGCCTCGTGGCCCAGGTTTTTGATCGCCATGGCCAGCAGGGCCATGGAGATCCGCTCTCCGGCGGTCAGCAGCATGTCGAACTCACGCCCGGCAGGCATCGGTGATACCTGCTCGGCGAGATCGATCAGCTCGTCCGTCGTGTCGCCCATCGCGGAAACCACGACGACCACTTGGTGGCCGTTCTTCTTGGCATCCACGATCCGCTTGGCGACGCGCTTGATGCCCTCGGCATCGGCTACGGAGGAGCCTCCGTACTTCTGCACGACAAGGCCCACGTGCGCTCCTCGCTCGGTCCGTCTCATTGCTGGTGCAGTCTAACGAGCGGCCGGGATCCGAACGCCCCGTGCCACATCATGAGACGAAACGATCAGAGAACCGGTTGTCCGGCGAGGCTCTCCTGTCGAGGTCGTTGGGGGTGTCGCCGGCGTCGCCCCGGTCACCGGCCTACTGCCGGCCGAGGCCGCCCAGCTCCTCGGCCATCAGGCGTCCGGCCTGCTCCGCGAGGTCCTCCTCGGTCATGTCCTCGTCCGTGTCCAGACCGTCCAGCTCCGCCAGCGGCTGATCCAGGCGCACGTGCGAGACCAGCGACTGGAGCGCGCGCAGGGTGGCCGAGGCCGTCGGGCCCCAGTTGGTGAAGTACGAGAACTGCCACCACCACAGCGCCTCGGTGATCCGGCCCGCCTGGTAGTGGATGAGCCCGTGCCGCAGGTCGGCGACGACGTCGGCCACGTCGTCGGAGATCCGGTGCGCGACCGGGGCCTTGCGGGGCTCGTAGGGGTCGAAGACCTCGGAGTAGACGTCGACCGGCTCCAGCATCAGCGCGAACCGCTCGCGCAGATCGTCCACGTCCGGCTCGGGGCCCAGGTCGGGCTCGTAGCGCTCCTCGGGCAGGACGTCCTTGTACGCGCCCAGGCGGCCGCCCGCGAGCAGCAGCTGGGACACCTCCAGCAGGAGGAAGGGAACGGCGCTGTCCGGGTCCTCGCCCTTGGCCACCTCGGTGACCGCGACGATGAAGGACTCGATCTGGTCCGAGATCTGGACGGCGAAATCGTCCGGATCCTGGCCCAGGGCGTGCAGCGTTGCGTCAGACATCGAGAAGTCGCCTTCCTTCAAAGGCCCGCCCGAGCGTGACCTCGTCCGCGTACTCCAGATCTCCCCCGACGGGGAGCCCGCTGGCCAGGCGGGTGACCTTCAGGCCCATGGGCTTGATCATGCGGGCGAGGTAGGTGGCGGTCGCCTCGCCCTCCAGGTTCGGGTCGGTGGCGAGGATCAGCTCGGTCACGGCGCCGTCCGCCAGGCGCGCGAGCAGTTCGCGGATGCGCAGATCGTCCGGGCCGACACCCTCGATGGGGCTGATCGCCCCGCCGAGGACGTGGTACCTGCCCCGGAACTCACGGGTCCGCTCGACCGCCACGACGTCCTTCGGCTCCTCGACCACGCAGATGACCGAGGTGTCGCGGCGCGGGTCACGGCAGATGCCGCACCGCTCCTCCTGCGCCACGTTCCCGCACACCGCGCAGAACCGGACCTTGTCCTTGACCTCGAGCAGCGTGTGCGCGAGGCGGCGGACGTCGGTCGGCTCGGCCTGCAGGATGTGGAAGGCGATCCGCTGCGCGCTCTTGGGCCCGACGCCGGGCAGCCTGCCCAGTTCGTCGATCAGGTCCTGGACCACGCCTTCGTACAACGGACTGCCTTCTCTCGGTTTCGGGGCGGTTGCGGTGGTGTGGTGGGAGGGCTAGAACGGAAGGCCGGGGATGCCGGTGCCGCCGCCCAGGCCCTGGGTGAGGGGGCCCATCTTCTCCTGCTGGAGCGCCTGCGCGTTCTCGGTGGCCGCCTGGACCGCCGCGACCACCAGGTCGGCCAGCGTCTCGGTGTCCTGCGGGTCCACGGCCTCGGGGTCGATCACCAGCGCGCGCAACTCACCGGCACCCGTGACGGTCGCCTTGACCAGGCCGCCGCCGGCCTGACCCTCGACCTCGGCCCGCGCCAGCTCTTCCTGGGCAGCGGCGAGGTCCTGCTGCATCTTGTGGGCCTGCTGGAGCAGCTGCTGCATGTCGGGCTGGCCACCACCGGAAATCACAGGGACTCACTCCATAGCGTCGGGACGACCTTCGGGAACGCTCGGTCAATCCGAGCCTACGTGCTCCCCGCGCCCTGCGCCCTACGCCGGGAGGACCAACTCTTTCGAGTGAGAGTCGGGGCGTGCGCGTACCTGATGGAGCCCTCCTTGCGGGCGGAAAACCGGGGATTCGTCGTCCATCGCGCGTCATTCGAAGGTAGGAAGAGCATGCGCACCATTACGCACACGCGCACCACCACACGTCAGCGCAGGCAGAGGGAGTGCCGGGTGAGTCAGCCGGAGATGCAGCCCGAGGGGCCACCCCGGGATCCCGCAGAGGACGGCGACCTGACCGGCCGGCCGTTCCCTCTCGGGGACTGGGGCGAGCCCGCCGAGCGGCTCGACGAGCTCTACCGGCGGGTGGAGGCCGATGCGCTGCGCACCGCCGAGTGGTACCTCTCCGACCGTGCGTGGAAGCGCCGGGGCGCGCGGACCCTGCGCGTGGGCGCGGCCGCAGGCGCCGTCACGGGCGCCGCGATGCCGCTGCTGGAGCTGACGCGTTCGGTGCCGGGTGCGGCCTCGTACGGCTACCTCTCGCTGCTGCTCGCCGCCGCCTGCCTGGCCTGTGACCGGTTCTTCGGGCTGACGTCCGGGTGGATGCGGGACGTGGCGACGGCGCAGGCGGTGCAGCGGCGGCTGCAGACGCTCCAGTTCGACTGGGCGTCGGAGAACGTACGGGAGGTGCTGGGCCCGACGGAGGGCACGGCGAGCGAGGCGGCCGAGCGCTGCCTGACCGTGCTGCGCCGGTTCTCGGAGGACGTCACGGAGCTCGTGCGCTCCGAGACCGCGGACTGGATGGTGGAGTTCCGCGCGGGTCCGGCGCCGCTGGTGATGCAGTCGCTGGCCGGCTCCGCCGCCCGCCCGGACCCTGGCCTTCCCCCGGCCCGCTTCTCCCTTCCCCCGGGCACCCGCCCGAACATGCCGCGCCAGCGGCCTCCGGAACAGCCGCGCTGAGGACGGCCCACCCGCTGAGGCCCCTCGGAGGGGTCCCAGCGGGCAGGGCGCGAGCGTGGGGGCGAGCGTGGGGGCGAGCGTGGGGCCCGTCAACTGAAGATGATCATCGAGCCCTGCCCCAGACTCCGCGTCGCCGCCGCGTGCAGCCCGAGCCACACGTGCCGCTCGCGCGCGAAGGGGCTCTCGTCGTACGGGATCGGCCCCGCCGACTCCTCCAGCGACGTCGGCCGCCCCGGCGGCGCCGGCGCGGCGGGCGGATTCGCGGGGTCTATCCCGATGGAGGGCGCGACGAAGGCCAGCTCCCGCAGCAGCCCCTGCGCCGACCCCAGCGGCCCGCCCCCGGCCAGCAGCTCCTCGTTGGCCAGCGGGGCCGCGAAGTCCACCGGTACGTAGGCGCCCGCGTGGTCGTAGTGCCACACCAGGTGCGACTGCTGCGCCGTGGACTCGAACATCTCCAGCAGCTGCTCGTAGTCCCCGCCCAGCTCGTCCACCGGCGTCACCGGCAGCCGGCAGATCTGGAGCAGGTACGCCCGCCGCAGGAAGTGCAGGGCGTCGTAGTCGAAACCGGCCACGGGGGCCACGTCCCCGCTCAGGCCCGGCATGTAGGCGAACACCGGCACCGACGGCAGGCCCGCCGCGCCCAGTGCCTTGTCGTACGAGGCGATCTCTTCCGCGAAGGGATTGTCGGGGCTGTGGCACAGCACGTCGACAAGGGGGACCAGCCACAGGTCACAGGCCACGCGGGCTCCGATCGGTCGGATCAGCGGGATCGTCGGGTCAGCGGGATCGGTCGGGTCAGCGGGATCAGCGCGACCAGCCGGATCAGCCGGATCAGCCGGATCAACCGTGCCGATCAGCCGCCGATCGGGCCAGCGTAGTGCTCCGCACACGCTCCGCGAAGGGGTGCGCAGAACCCTCGTCCGCGCCCCTACAGTCCGGCCTACAGTCCGGCCGCCCAGTCCAGCCCGTGCTGGTTGTAGGCGTGCACGATGCGCCGTACCTCGTCGGCGTCGGCCAGCGTCACCGCGTCCACCAGCTCGTTGTGCCCGACCCACAGCGCGGACCGAAGCTCCGAGGCCCCCTGGAGGTGCGGCACGGAGAAGACCCAGCACTGCACCCGGATCCGGTGCAGGAAATCCGAGATGTACGTGTTTCCCACCAGTCCGCTCAGCTCCCGCCAGAAGCGCAGGTCGTAGCCGATCAGCACTTCGAGTGAACCGGTCTGCGCGGCCCGCCGCGCCTCCTCCGCCCGGCGGCGCACCGACACCAGCATCTCGCTCGATCCGGGCGCGGTACCACGCTCCACGAGCCGGCGGAATATCCCGTCCACTATCAGCGTCCGGGCCTCGATCATGCCCCGGAAGTCGTCGACGGAGTAGACCCGCACCCGGAACCCCCGGTGCTGCACCGACTCCAGCAGCCCCTGCGCCGAGAGGTCCACCAGCGCCTCGCGTACCGGGGTCGCCGAGACCTCGTACTGCTCCGCGATCTGCTTGACCGTGAACTCGGTGCCCGGCGGCAGACGTCCCGCGAGCACCTCGTCACGCAGCGCGTCCGCGATCTGCTGTCGCAGGGTGTTGCGGTTGACAGCTCCACTGCCTGGCATAGGGGTCCGTCTCCCTCGGTAGAACTTCGGACACCTTAAGGCCAGGCAGCGCGGCTGAAACCGAACGGTTCGCGGCCGATATGCGGATGTACCGCCCGTTATCCGGACAGCGCCTACCCGCGACGCGCGGTGTGCCGGTCCGCGACCGTCAGCGCCTCGTCGAGCAGGGCCAGTCCCTCCTTCGCCTCGGCCTCCGTGACCGTGCACGGGGGGACGACGTGCGTCCGGTTCATGTTCACGAACGGCCACAGACCGCTCTTCTTGCAGGCCGCCGCGAACTCGGCCATCGGCGCGTTGTCGGCCCCCGCCGCGTTGTACGGGACGAGCGGTTCGCGCGTCGCCCCGTCCCGTACGAGTTCCAGCGCCCAGAACGTACCCAGGCCGCGGACCTCCCCGACCGAGGGGTGGCGCTCCGCGATCGCGCGCAGGCCCGGACCGATCACGTCCTCGCCGATGCGGGCGGCGTTCTCGACGATGCCCTCCTCCTCCATGGCGTTGATCGTCGCGACCGCGGCGGCGCAGGCCAGGGGGTGACCGGAGTACGTCAGTCCGCCCGGGTACGGGCGCGTGGCGAAGGTCTCCGCGACGGCGGCGGAGATGGCGACGCCGCCGAGCGGCACGTATCCGCTGTTCACTCCCTTGGCGAAGGTGATCAGGTCGGGGGTGACGTCCCAGTGCTCGGCGGCGAACCACTTGCCGGTGCGGCCGAAGCCCGACATGACCTCATCAAGGATGAAGACGATGCCGTGGCGGTCGCACAGCGCGCGCACGCCGGCGAGGTAGCCGGCGGGCGGGGTCATGATCCCGGCGGTGCCCGGCACCGACTCCAGGATGATCGCGGCGACGGTCTGCGGCCCCTCGAAGGCGAGGGTGTCGGCGAGGTGGGCGAGGGCCCGCTCGCACTCCTCGGCCTCGGTGACCGCGTGGAAGGGCGAGCGGTAGAGGAACGGTCCCCAGAAGTGCACGACACCGGCCGAGGCGGTGTCCGAGGGCCAGCGGCGCGGGTCGCCGGTCAGGTTGATCGCGGCGGAGGTGGCGCCGTGGTACGAGCGGTAGGTGGAGAGCACCTTGTGGCGGCCGGTGTGCAGCCGGGCCATCCGTACGGCGTTCTCCACGGCCTCGGCGCCGCCGTTGGTGAAGAAGATCTTGTCGAGGTCGCCGGGAGTGCGCTCGGCGATGAGGCGTGCGGCCTCGGAGCGGACGTCGACGGCGAAGCCGGGGGCGAGGGTGCAGAGCCGGGCCGCCTGCTCCTGGACGGCGGCGACGACCTTGGGGTGCTGGTGGCCGATGTTGGTGTTGACCAGCTGGGAGGAGAAGTCGAGGAAGCGGTTCCCGTCGTAGTCCCAGAAGTACGAGCCGTCGGCCCCGGCGACGGCGAGCGGGTCGATCAGGGCCTGGGCGGACCAGGAGTGGAAGACGTGAGCGCGGTCGGCGGCCTTCACGGTCGCGCCGGTGACATGAGGGGTCATGGCGTCACGCTAGAAGTGCGCAGGTGGGGAGGGACATCGGCGGACTGTATGGGGGTGGGGGGCCGCCCTCGGCAGTCTGTCTGGCACCGCTTCACTTGACAGCATGCTGCCGAAATGGCAGTCTGCTGTCATCTTGACGTTCACGCTGCTGAAGTCACGCTGCTGGAGGCGAGCACCATGAGTGAGACCCCGCGCAAGCCCGTCCACCTCGCTGTCTACGACACCTACGCGGACTGGGAGACCGGCCACACCACCGCCCACCTCGCCCAGCGCGGCCACGAGATCCGTACGGTCGGCTTCGCCGCCGGGCAGCCGGTCACCACCATGGGCGGCGTCCGCATCCAGCCCGACCTCTCCCTCGCCGACCTGCGGCCCGAGGACTCCTCGCTGCTGATCCTGACGGGCGCCTCGCTCTGGGACACCGGCGACGAACTGGCCCCCTTCGCGGCGAAGGCCCGGGAGTTCCTCGCCGCCGGGGTACCGGTCGCGGCGATCTGCGGAGCCACGGCGGGCCTGGCCCGGGAAGGCCTGCTGGACGGCCGGCGGCACACCAGCGCGGTCTCCTTCTACCTGGCGGAGCAGCCGGGCTACGGGGGCGGCGAGCAGTACGTGGAGGCGGACGCCGTCACCGACGGCGACCTGATCACGGCGGGCCCGACCGAGCCGGTGGCGTTCGCGCGGGAGGTGTTCGCCCGGCTCGGCGTGTACAAGCCGGACGTGCTGGACGCGTGGTACCGGCTGTTCCACGACTCGGACGCGAGCGCGTACCCCGTGCTCATGGCGGCGGCGGAGTCCGGCGATGCCTGAACCGGCACCGGCTCCCCTGGCCGTCCGGGCCCAGCAGGACCTGCTGAGCCGCACGGCCCTCGGCGTCTTCCAGCTCAACGGCCAGTTCCTCGCCGTCTCGGAGGAACTGGCCCGCCCGGCCGGGCTGACGGCCGCATGGTGGCAGGTCCTGGGCGCCGTGCTGCGCGAGCCCCTGCCGGTCGCGGGCATCGCGCGGTCCATGGGCATCACCCGCCAGAGCGTGCAGCGCATCGCGGACCTGCTGGCCGCGAAGGGGCTCGCCGAGTACCTCCCGAACCCCGCCCACCGCCGGGCGAAGCTCCTGCGCCCGACGGAGGCGGGCCGCGCCGCGATTGCCCGCATCAACCCGGGCCACGCGACCCTTGCGGCCCGCCTGGCGGCAGAACTGGGCGAATCCGCCTTCGCGGAAACAGCCCAGGTCCTGGAACGCCTCTCGTCGGCCCTGGACAAAATCACGACAGAACACAACGCCGCAGAACCCTGCTCCGCACCACCCAGCGCAGCAGAACCCAGCGCCGCCAAATCCAGCCCCGCCGGTGTTTGAGGCGCGGGGTCCGGGGCGGAGCCCCAGGGTGCTTCAGCCCCGCCGGCGATTGAGGCGTGGGGTCCGGGGGCGAGGCCCAGCAAGATCGATTTCGACGGCGTAGCTCCCGAGTAGGGGGTGTCGTCCGCCCGCCGGACTACCCGCCGAGCCGGTCGAGTTCCTCGGTCAGGGCCGCCCGCATCGGGTCGTGCCGGGAGGCCAGCGCGTGCCGTTCGCCGCGCCAGAACTCCTCGTCCTCGTAGAGCCAGACCGGCCGCCGGACGAGATCGGCGGGCTCCCAGTCGTAGCGGGGCCAGATGTGGGCGTGGAGATACGGATCGGTGTTGCCGAGGATCTCGATGTTCACGCGCCGGAAGGCCGGGTCGAGCCGCACGCAGGCCCGCTCGACGGCCTCGGCGAGCCGCTCCAGGTCGGTGAGGTACGCGATCCTGCGCGCCGGGGGCAGGTCGGAGAGCCGCGTCACGGCAGGGTCGTCGGTCAGCAGCACCGAGTACCCGGGCAGGAACTGCCGGTCCCCGATGGCCGCGAACCCGGAGTCGAGGCGGCGCAGGACGGTGGGATTCTGCCCCCGGCGCGCGCTCCCGATGCGGTCTCTTCGCCAGTCGATCTCGGTCATTCCCGGACCCTAGCCGAGGGGCTGGGGCTGCTCTCGCGTATTGAATCCTCCCCTCCCAGAAGGGAGGGGATTCCTCACCCTCCAGGGCTGATCGGGGATTTCTAGCTCACGCTGCCAGGCCAGGCGGCGCCTGGTCCGGTCTTCCACGATCAGCACCAGCCGGGCTGAGACCAGCCCGGACCAGCATCACGCGGGCGGAGTTCTTATCCCTGGGGGATACGACTCCGCACACGGTGCAGGCATACGTTCGCTCTGCGAGAGGTAGTGCGTGCTTGGTTCTCGCTCCGCACGGTGCGCAGTCCATGGTGGTGTGCGCGGGGTGGACCAGGTGCACGGCACGGCCGTGCTTGCGGCCCATCTCGACCAGGGCCGTCTTCGTCGCGGAGATCGCCGCGTCGGCCGCCTTGCGGGCCATGGTCGTCTTGGCGAGGAACTTCGGCCGGAAGTCCTCCACGGCCAGGGCGTCGTGGTCGCGCACGACCTTGTTGGCCCACTTGCGGCCGGTGTCCTGACGCTGCCGGGCCACCTTCTTGTGCAGCTTCGCAGCCTGCCGTTTCGCATGCTTGTAGCCCTTCGAGCCGGGCTTGCCCTTCGGGGGCTGCCGGCGGGCCATCATCCGCTGGTATCGGGCGAGCTTCTGCGCGGCCGTCCTGCCGTGCTGGGCGTGGGGCAGGTCGTGGACGTCGGATGTGGTGGTCGCGGTCTCGCGCACGCCCCAGTCGATCCCGATCACCGCACCCGTCTCCGGGAGCGGCTGCACCTCGGCGGGCACGACGAAGGAGCAGTACCAATGCCCGAGGCTGTCCTGATAGACGCGCACGGACGAGGGGGCTGCGGGCAGTTCCCGCGACCACACCACCATCACGGCGATACCCCCGGCGAGGTGCAGCGTCCCGTCCTTCAACCGGAACCCGCGCAGGGTGTAGTTGAGACTCGGCCGGGCTTCGCGCTTCCTCTTCCACCTGGGCATCCCGGCCCGCTGCCGCATCGGCAACCGCTCCTTGACGTCCTTCTGCGCCTTGGCGCGGGACTTCCCGAAATCCCGGATCAACTGCTGCTGCGGAACCGAGGGCCCTTCACGAAGCCAGGTGTTCCTGGCGCGGGCTTCAGTCAACATCCTGTCGAGCTGCGCCGGTCCGCAGGTCCGCTTGTCCCTCCCCTCGGGCCGGTCCTGTTCCACAGATGCGTCTGCTTCGACTTCGCGCAGCACTCGTTCCACACCCAGCGGCACCGGTCCCACTCGCCCATCAGGGCGGCGAGAGCGGCAGACGACACGCGCACGCGGAAGGTCCACCGGGCATGCCCGGCATCCGCCACTACCGGTGTCGTTGCCACCCCAACAAGCTATCCCCGACCACTGACAACAGCCCAAAGGGCAGGTCAGACCAGTTGCGAACCGACCTCCGGCGCTCCGCGCCCACGCTCCAAGGACCCATTCCTCCCCGGCCTGAAGGCCGGGGCATCCCGGGAGAAATCCGGTGACTGTCATACCTGAGAGCTACTTGCGAAGACGGCTCCACAGCGTGACGCCGACCACGGCCCCCGATTCCTAACTTCGGTACCAGAGCGGGCGCCTGCCCCTCGGGACCGAAGGACAAGGAAGAGGGACACGCCATGACCAGTGGCAGCCGTATCCGCCGCACTCTGCTGGCCGGCCTCGTCGCCGCGTCCGTCGTGCTCCCCGTGTCCGCCGCCGCGTCCCCCCAGGTGCCCGCTCCCGGGCCGACGCTGTTCACCGACGCCGCCACACCTCAGGCCCGTTACGCGGCCAACCTCGACAACCTCGCCGAGGCGGCCCGTATGGCGGAGGAGGCCGGCCGCACCGGCCGGGCCTCGAAGCTGCGGGCGATGGCGATGGCACCGACGACGGCTCCGACTGCGGCTGCGAACGGCGGCCTGGGCGGGGCGGGTTCCGAAGCCCGGTTCCTCGACTTCGACGGACGGGGCAAGGGGCGTGCCATCGAGGTGTTCGGGGATCTGGAGACCGCCGACCGGGTCACCGTCCTGGTGCCCGGTTCTGACACCACCCTGGACACCTACCAGCGTTTCCGTGGCGGAGCACTCTCCCTCCACCAGGGCCTCCATGCGGAGCATCCGCGCTCCGCCGTGGTCGCCTGGCTCGGGTACGACACCCCCGGGACGGTGAGCACCACGGTCCTGACCGCCGACCGCGCCGACGAGGCCGCCACCGAACTGGGGCCGTTCCTCAGCCGGTTGCAGGCGCTCACCGGCGACGACACCCGCATATCCCTCCTCTGCCACTCGTACGGCTCCGTCGTCTGCGCCCGCACCGAAACCGGGCCGAAGGTGACCGACCTGGTCCTGTTCGGCAGCCCGGGTACGGGGGCCGAAGCCGCTTCCGACCTGCCGACCCGTGCCCGGGTGTGGGCGGGGCGGGGTACCGGCGACTGGATCGGCAACGTCCCCCATGTCCGCCTCGGCGGGGTCGGGTTCGCCGCCGACCCGGTGGATCCCGCCTTCGGTGCCAGCGTCTTCGTCGCGGGCACCGCCGGGCACAGCGACTACCTCAAGCAGGGCACCACGTCCCTCGACAGCCTGGCCCGCATCGTCATCGGCCCTGCGGCGCCCACCGCGTCTCCCGTCGGCAGCGCGGAGGCCTCCCGTGGCTAGGCTCGCCGCCCGCTGGTCCCTCCTCGCGGAGCGCATCGACCGTTCGACTCCCGAGCACCGGGACCGATCCGTGGACGCGCTGCGGGCCCTCGCGATCCTCGGCGTGGTGCTGGGGCACTGGCTGGTCACCGCACTGACCACCGCCGACGGCGGCCTCAGCGGCAGCAGTCCGCTGGCCCATATACCCTGGCTCGCCCCGGTCTCCTGGGTGTTCCAGACCCTGGCCGTGTTCTTCCTGGTCGGCGGTCATGTCGCGGCCCAGGGTTACGAATCGGCGCGGGCGCGCGGAATCTCGTACGGGGCCTGGGTCGCGCAGCGCCTCGGCCGGCTGTTCCGCCCGGTGGCGGCGGTGCTCGCCCTGTGGGCGCTGGCGGCGGGCGGGATGCTGCTCGGCGGTGCGCAGACGGCCACGGTCCGGACCCTGCTCCAGCTGGTGTGGTCGCCCCTCTGGTTCCTGCTGGTGTTCGCCGCGCTCACCGCCGCCACGCCGCTCGTCGCCCGGATGAGTCCGCTGTGGCCGCTGGCCGTGGTGGCCGGGGTCGATGCGTGGCGGTTCGGCTTCGGGGGGCCTCAGTGGACCGGCTGGGTCAATGTCGCCGCCGGCTGGCTCGTCCCGTACACCCTCGGGGCCGCCTGGTCCCGGGGCGCCTTTACCCGGCGCCGCCCGGCTCTGCTCCTGCTGGGCGCCGGCGTGACGGCCACCGCCGCGCTGATCCTGTGGGGCGGATACCCGGCGTCCATGGTCGGGGTCCCGGGGGCCGCGATATCCAACCTGAACCCGCCGACGCTGGCCGCCGTCGCCTTCGGCCTCGCCCAGTGCGGACTGGCCCTGCTGGTGCGGGAGCCACTGGCCCGGGCCATGCGCAGGCCCAGGACCTGGGCGAAGGCGGCCCTGGTGAACCTGTCCGCGATGACCGTCTTCCTCTGGCACCAGACCGCGATGATGGCCGTCACCGCCGTCGGGCTGCTGTTCCCCGCCGACCTTCCCGGGCTGCACACCGTGCCCGATTCGCTGGGCTGGATCGGCGCGCGGCTGCTGTGGCTCCCGGTGTTCGCGGCCGCGCTGACCGTCTGCTGGGCCGCGTTCCGCACGTACGAGCAGCCCCGGCGCCCCCGTCGGACACCAGCGGCCAACAGCCGCCGAGCCCACCGGCCCCAGCCCAGGGAGGCGACCCATGCCTAGGCTGACCGATGTGACCAAGCACCACGCGCCCCACGCCGTATCTCCGGCCCATGCCACCGCCGAGCCCGGCGCCCCGGCCCGGACGTCGGTCCGGCAACTGGCGCGGGAGCTGATCACGCTCCGGCGGGACCCGCTGCCCCGGATGTCCCGGCCGCGCTGGCTGGCCTGGCTGCCCCATGTCGTCGTCGTCTATGCCGCCTTGTTCTTCGGCTTTCTCACCGTGGAGCAAATCGCCGACCACTACCACGTCTCCGGCGGCGTCGTGGCCGCCGCATCGGTCATTACCGGCCTGTCCATCGTGCTCGCGATGTTCCGGCCGCTGGCCGGCTGGTGGCTCGCCCTGCTCGCGGGTGGCCTCATCGCCTGGGCCACCCACAGCACTGTCGGACACGGCCAGACCTGGCCCTGGACGCCCGGCGGACTGTTCGCCTTCGCCGTTCCGCTGCTCCTGGTCGCTCTGCGGGTACCGCCCCGGGTGACCATCGCCGTCGTCGGTCTCTCGATCGCCCTCACAGGCCTTGCCGCGGCGCTGTTCAGGCCCGATCACAGCGCCACCGGCCTCTTCGTCGCCACCCTCCTCTTCGGCTTCGCGGGGCTCCTCGGGTACGCCCTGCGCGCCCTGCGCCTGGCCCGCGGCCAACTGGTCGTCCAGGAGACCCTCACCGAGGAGGAACGGGCCCGGCGAACCCTGCTGGAGGAGCGCAGCCGTATCGCCCGCGAACTGCACGACGTGGTCGCCCACCACATGTCGGTCATCTCCATCCAGGCGCAGGTCGCCCCGCACTTGGTGGAGAACCCCTCCGAGGAGCTGAAGGAGAACCTGGCGGGCATCCGGGAGAACGCCCTGGAGGCCTTGACCGAGCTGCGCCGTGTGCTGGGTGTGCTGCGCTCGGAGCATCCCGACGATCCGACCGAGCACCATCCGCAGCCCACCCTGGCCGAGCTGGACAGCCTCGTGGACAACGTGCGGGGCGCCGGACTGGACGTCACCACCGAGGTCGCGGGCATCCGGCGCCCGCTCACCCCGGGCGTCGAACTCACCGCGTACCGGATCGTGCAGGAGGCCCTGAGCAACTGTCTGCGCCACGCACCCGGTTCTCGTGTGGAGGTCGGCATCGCCTACGGGCCGCGCGACCTGCACCTGTGCGTGGCCAACAGCGCGCCGACCCGGCCCGCCCCGCCCTCGCAGGGTGCCGGGCACGGGCTGCTCGGCATGCGGGAGCGCGCGGGCATGCTGGGGGGCGAACTGGCCGCAGGCCCGCGCCCCGACGGCGGGTACGAGGTGAGCGCCGTCCTCCCCATGGACCCGCCCGGTTCCTCCTCCGAGACGAAGAAGGACGCATGAGCACTCCGATCAGGGTGATGATCGCCGACGATCAGATGATGGTCCGGCAGGGATTCACCGTCCTCCTCAACGCCCAGCCCGACATCGACGTGGTCGGCCAGGCCGTGGACGGCGCCGACGCCGTCACGAAGGTCGCCGAACTCGGGCCGGATGTCGTCCTGATGGACATCCGCATGCCCGGGATGGGCGGGATCGAGGCCACCTCCGTCATCACCGCGGCGCCGGGATCGGCCGTGAAGGTACTGGTGCTCACCACCTTCGACCTCGACGAGTACGTGTACGAGGCGCTGCGCGCCGGCGCCTCCGGCTTCCTCCTCAAGGACGCCTCGGCCGATCAGCTGGCCGAGGCGGTGCGGGTCGTGGCCGCCGGCGAGGCCCTGCTGTCGCCGAACATCACGAAGCGGCTGATCACCGAGTTCTCCCGGATGGGGGCGCCGCGCGCACCGTCCAGGGCACGGATCGAGGAGCTGACCGAGCGGGAGACGGAGGTGCTGTCGCTGATCGCCCAGGGCCTGTCCAATGCGGAGATCGCGGACCATCTGATCGTGGCCGAGCAGACGGTGAAGACCCATGTGAGCCGGATCCTGGTGAAGCTGGGGCTGCGGGACCGCACCCAGGCCGCGGTGTTCGCGTACGAGACGGGGCTGATCCGTCCGACGGGCTACTGACGACCCCGCGTAGTACCTGAGAGGGACGCCGGGAAATCCCCTTCGGTGGCGACGCGGACGACGGTGGCCGGGACCTACGGTTTGACCATGACCGAGACGACGACCGTGACGACCACCGGGGTGACCCCCCGGCCACCCGAACTGCGGCTGGCTTCAGGCGTGATGCGGAGCCTGCGTGAGGATCTGATCACCGACGCCTTCGCGTACAGGCCGCTTCCCCCGATGCGCACGGACGGTCCGCTGACGCGCCGGCTTCCGCAGCGGATACGCCCGACGGCGGCCTACCTGCCGCACGCGGTGGTGGGTGCGTTGGCGTTCCTCGTGGTTCTGATCGCGGCCACCTCCACCTATGCGCCGCCCGCCCAGTTCCTGCTGACGGGGCTGATAGCGGCGGCGCCGGTGCTCATGACCCTGGTGCGGCCGGTGGGGGCGTTCTGGGCGGCGTTGGCCGTCACGGGCGCGCTCTCACTGGTCCACGACCGGGATCTGACCTGGCCGTGGGCCCCGAGCACGTTCGCCGCGTATCTCGCCGTGGTGATCCTCGTGGCGATGCGGACCCGGCCGAGGGTGGCTGGGTGGATGTGGGCCATCACCGTGGTGTTCGGTACGGCGATGGCCGTACTGATCGGTTCCTCGCAGTCGATCCAGGTCGCCCCGATGGCGATCGCGACGGCGGTCGCGCTGCTTGCGGTCACCGTGCTCCACATCCGCAAGGAGGCCCAGCAGGAGGTCAGCGCGCAGCAGGAGGTGACGGCCGTCGAGCGGGACCGGCGGACGTTGCTGGAGGAGCGGACGACGATCGCGCGGGAACTGCACGACGTGGTCGCGCACCACATGTCGGTGGTGGCGATCCAGGCGGAGGCGGCTCCGTACCGGGTGAAGAATCCGCCGCCCGAGCTGGAGGCGGCGTTCCTCACCATCCGGGAGAACGCCGTGGCGGCTCTGACGGAGCTGCGCAGGGTGCTGGGTGTGGTGCGCTCCGCTGACTACGAGGCGCCCGATGCCCCGCAGCCGACGCTGGCCTCGCTGGACGGGCTGCTGGCCAATGTGCGGGACGCCGGGCTGAGCGTGGACAAGACGGTCACCGGCGCTGTGCGCGAACTGCCGCAGGGCGTGGAGCTGTCGGCGTACCGGATCATCCAGGAGGCCCTGAGCAACAGCCTGCGGCACGCGCCGGGTGCGGTGGCCGAGGTGGAGGTGTCGTACGTCCTGGGCGGTCTGGGGATACGGATCGTCAACGGTGCGGCGGTCGGGGATGTCCGGCCGTCCCCCGGCGCGGGGCACGGGATCACCGGGATGCGGGAGCGGGTGGCCATGCTGGAAGGGGAGATGACGGCGGGCGGGACGGCGGTGGGCGGGTACGAGGTCGCCGTGTTCATACCGGTGCGCAGCCGGCCGGAGCCGGAGGAGGCACCGGAATGACGATCAGGGTCCTGATCGTCGACGACCAGATGATGGTCCGCGAGGGATTCTCCGTCCTGCTGAACGCGATGGACGGGATCGAGGTGGTCGGCGAGGCGGTCGACGGCCGGCAGGCCATCGCCCAAGTAGCCGCCCTGAGGCCCGATGTGGTGCTGATGGACATCCGGATGCCGGAGATGAACGGCCTGGAGGCGACGCGGCACATCATCGCCGCCGACACGGACGCGAAGGTGCTGGTCCTGACGACCTTCGACCTCGACGAGTACGTGTACCAGGCCCTGCGGGCGGGGGCGTCCGGGTTCCTGCTGAAGGACGCGTCGGCCCGGGAGTTGGCGGACGGGGTGAGGGTGGTGGCGGCCGGGGAGGCCCTGCTGGCTCCCTCGGTGACGAAGCGGCTGATCGTGGAGTTCTCGAAGCTCTCACAGGCTCCGCGGCTCACCGATCCGGCGGGTGTGGCGGAGCTGACGGAGCGGGAGACGGAGGTGCTGGTACTGATCGCGCAGGGGCTGTCCAACGCCGAGATAGCGCACCGGCTGCTCGTCGCGGAATCCACGATCAAGACGCATGTCAGCCGGATCCTGGTGAAGCTGGGACTGCGGGACCGGACGCAGGCGGCGGTGTTCGCCTACGAGAGCCGGCTGGTGAGCCCGGCATAGGGAGGGCTTCGTGGCGGGTGGTGCGGAAGCGGGACGCGTAGGCGGAGGGGGTGGTGCCCAGATGGCGGGCGAAGGCCCGGCGCAGGGACTCGTCGGTGCCGAGGCCGCTGAGGCGGGCGGCGAGGGTGACGGGCTCGCCTCGCTCCAGGAGGATGCGGGCGCTCTCCAGGCGCAGGAGCTCCACGTGGGCGGCCGGGGTGGTGCCGGTGTGGGCCTTGAAGAGGCGGGAGAGGTGGCGGGGGCTGAGGCCCGCGCGCCGGGCGAGGGCCGGGAGGCCGTGGTCGGCGGCGGGGTCGGCGGCCATGGCGTCGAGCAGGGGCCGCAGGACCGGGTCGCGGGTGGGTGAGGTCCGGGAAGCCGCGGAGAACTGGGACTGGCCGCCCGGCCGTTGCAGGAAGACCACGAGGTCGCGGGCGACGCGGCGGGCGGTGTCGGGGCCGAGGTCCTGCTCGACCAGGGCGAGGCAGACGTCGATGCCCGCGGTGACGCCGGCGGAGGTGAGGACGGGGCCGTCCTGGACGTAGATGGCGTCCGGGGTGACGGTGGTGGCCGGGTAGGCGCGGGCCAAGTCGGCGGCGTGCTCCCAGTGGGTGGTGGCGCGGCGGCCGTCCAGCAGCCCGGCCGCGGCGAGGGCGAAGGCGCCGGTGCAGACGGCGGCCACCCGGTCGGCGCGCTCGGCCAGCCGGGCGACGAGCGTGACGAGGGAGGGGTGGGCGGTGAGAGTGGCCAGGTCGGCCGGGCCGGGGACCACCAGGGTGGCGGTGCGGCCGACCGCCTCGGCGGGGAGGTCGGCGTCGATGCGCAGGCCGGTGGAGGTGCGTACGGGGGCGCCGTCGGGGGTGCAGACCTGGACGGAGTAGGGCGGGCCGGCGGTGGTGAACACCTCCAGCGGGGCGGCCACGTCCAGCAGTCGGGCGCCGTCGAAGGCGAGGACGGTGATGGTGTGGGTGGTGGCGGCCATGAGGGAACGGTAGCGGGCAGGCGTGTCCGGATGTGTGGGGTACCTGGCCGTACAGACATGGCGGGCGGGGGCGGGTGACGGGGAGGCTCGGGGCACGTCGAAAGGAGCGGGACATGGGTGAGCAGGGCATGCGGGGGTCGGGGCGGCGGGAGGACACGGCTGCCGGAGTGGGCGTGCCGGACAGCAAGCTGGCCACGGCGGCGACCGAGCTGGTGCGGGACACGACGAGCGAGTTGATCTATCACCACTCGCGCCGCGTGTACTGGTTCGGGAGCCTGCAAGGGCGGAACCGGGGCCTGGACTTCGACCCCGAACTCCTCTACATCGGGGCGATGTTCCACGATCTGGGACTCGGGGAGCGGTTCCACGGCAGCGGGCGTCGGTTCGAGGTCGACGGGGCGGAGCAGGCCCGGCGGTTCCTGGAGGGGCACGGGGTGCCGCAGGAAGGCATCCGCCGCGTCTGGACGGCGATCGCCCTGCACACGACGCCCGGGATACCGGAGTTCATGGATCCGGAGGTGGCCCTGGTGACGGCGGGGGTGGAGTACGACGTCCTGGGCATCGGCTTCGACGACATCGACGCGGCCGCCCGGGCGGAGATCACCGCCCTGCATCCGAGGCCGGACTTCAAGCGGCGGATCCTGGAGGCCTTCACCGAGGGCGTCGCACCCAAGCCGGACACGGCCTTCGGCAACGTGAAGGCCGATGTACTGCGGCACTTCGTCCCCGGCTTCACGCCGGGGGATTTCGTGCAGGTGATCCAGAACTCCCGCTGGGAGGAGTAGGGCGCCGCACCGAAGGCAAGGCCTAAGGTGCGGGGATGGGTTTTGATCCGTGGGATGCCGCGTTCGTCGCCGATCCGTACCCCGCCTACCGGGAGTTGCGGGAGCAGGGGCGCGCCGTGTGGTCACAGGCGACGGGGCAGTGGCTCGTGCCGCACTACGCCGATGTGAACGCGCTGCTGCGGGACCGGCGGCTGGGGCGGACGTACCTCCACCGGTTCTCGCACGAGGAGTTCGGGCGGCAGGCTCCGCCGCCGGAGCACGAGCCGTTCCACGTGCTCAACGGGAACGGCCTGCTGGACCTGGAGGATCCCGCGCACGCGCGGGTGCGGCGGCTGGTGGCGAAGGCGTTCACCCCGCGCACCGTGGAACGGCTTGCGCCCTCGGTGGAGCGGCTGGCCGGGGAGTTGGCGGCCGGGCTGCTGGCCGCCGGTGGCGGGGATCTGCTGACCGCCGTCGCCGAGCCCCTGCCGGTGGCGGTCATCGCGGAACTACTGGGGGTGCCCGAGGCGGACCGGGCGCTGCTGCGGCCCTGGTCGGCGGACATCTGCGGGATGTTCGAGCTCCAGCCGGGCGAGGAGACCGCCCGGCGGGCGGTGGCGGCGAGCGTGGAGTTCAGCGCGTACTTGCGGGAGCTGATCGCGGAGCGGCGCAAGCGGCCCGGGCCCGATTTGATCTCCGGGCTGATCGCCGCTCACGATGAGGAGGGCCGGCTCAGCGAGCTGGAGATGATCTCCACCTGCGTCCTCCTGCTGAACGCCGGGCACGAGGCGACGGTCAATACGACGGTGAACGGCTGGTGGGCCCTGTTCCGCAATCCGGACCAGCTCGCCACCCTCCGCGCCGATCCCGAAAAGTTGTCCACAGCTGTGGATGAACTGATGCGCTACGACACTCCCCTCCAGATGTTCGAGCGCTGGGTGCTCGACGACATCACCATCGGGGACACGGTCATCCCGCGCGGAGCCGAGGTCGCGCTGCTCTTCGGGTCCGCGAACCGGGACCCCGCGCGCTTCGAGAACCCCGACGCGCTGGACCTCGTACGGGCCGACAATCCGCATCTGAGCTTCGGGGCCGGTATCCACTACTGCCTGGGTGCGCCGCTGGCCCGGCTGGAGCTGGCGGCCTCGTTCGGGGCGCTGCTGGACGCCGGTGTCCCGCCCCTGCGGCTCGTCGAGGAGCCACAGTGGCGGGACGGCTACGTCATCCGGGGGCTGCGCGAACTGCTCGTAGAGTTCTAGCAGTTGACTCAGCGTCCCACTGGACGAGAGGAACCACCGCAGCCCGTGCCGCAGCCCGTGCCGCAGCGCACGGCGCCACGGAACGGGCGGGGGTGACGGTCTCTAACAGAATCGGTCGATCGCCTTGTTGAAGGCGACCTCGTAGGCCTTGTCGTAGGCTTCCTGCGCCGCCTTCTGGCCTGCGGCATCGGGTGCCAGCCTCTGGAGGTTCGGCGGGTTCGGCTTGGCGTCGCACGCACCGGACTGGGCCAGCTCCCTGCCCTGGGCGAACCCCTCAGTGGCCCCCCGCTTGCGTTCCTTGTCGACCAGTTGCTTGTTGACCTCGTCCTGCGCCTCCTTGCCACCCAGGCAGTTCGTGTTGGGACCGCCTTCCTGGAAGGCCCTCCACTTACCTGCCGGCACTTCACCGGACTTGAAGGTGCCGTCGTCGCCCGCCTGGGCGCTCCCCACGCCGTCGCCACCAATCTGGTCGAGGAACACCTTGCCCTTCTTGAATCCGTCACCGCTGATCGTCGCCTTGGCCGCATCGGCCGCAGCTTCGACGAAACAGGACACGGTGGGGGCTGCCGCCGGGCCCGTCGGCGCCGCGCCCCACGCGAGGGCGGCCGGACCGACGGCGAGCGAACCGGCCAGGAGCGGAGTGAGCAGGATGATGCGAGTGCGTTGCTTCATCGTTCTTCCTCACCTGTGAGGAGAAGGTTGCTTGCTGATCGCGAAACCCAGGCTGCCACCGGACAAGCTGCTCGAAAGTGCCGAACCCGGCTGCGCGCCTCTCCGGCAGGCGGAGGAAGTACGTACGGGGCACAGGGGGCGACGCGATGTGCGTCGCCGCGCGCTTGACGGTGAATACCACTGGGGGTGGCAGCTCCTGGAACTGGAGACGTCGATCTCTCCCATCGTCACCCGCCCGGCCGAAGATGTCGACCGGGAGGCGCGGCGCCGACAGCCCTTCCACCTGGCTCGCCGCATGCCCCCACACCGGCCGCTGCCCCGGCTCCCACCGTGCGCAGAGCCCGGCCTCCGACAAGCGCCGATACGGCCGCCTCGGCACGGCAACCGCCGCCGCCCTCAGCACACGGGGCCCGCCGCCCGGCGCGCCCCCGGCCCTTCCGTCAGCGCGGCAGCGTGAGCGACCACGACGCGGCGCGCAGCGTCCAGGTCCGGCGCCGTACCGGCCCCGTCGAGACCTGGTCCGCGCGGTAGCGGAAGTCCGCCCCCGAGACCGTCACCGCCTCGGCGCGCCCGGTCAGCGCGGGCGCCCCGGACAGCCGGACCACCACCTCCGCGGGCCCGCCCGGCTCCCGCGTACGCACCGCGACGTCCTCCACCGGATGGTCCACGTCCGCCATGACCACCCCGTCCGCCTCCACCCGCAGCCGGTGCACCCTCCCCGTCGCGGGCCCCGCCGGGTTCGGCAGCAGCGTGCGCAGCAGCGAGCGGTACGTGCCGCTCCACCGCGCGGCCGCCGCCGTACGGGTGAGCGGAGGCGAGATCCGCAACCCGCCCAGCACGACCCCGTCGCTGTCGTCCACCAGCAGGTCCCTCGCGTGCGCCACCCCGTCCAGGGCAGCCCGCGCCGCGAGCACCGCCGACAGCGGCACCCCCAGCGACCGGGCCAGCGCCAGCGACCCCGCAGGCCCCACCGGGACCAGGGAAATGACCCCGTCCCCCAGGCTCCGCTCCCGGTGCAGCAGGCCCACGGCCCGCACCAGCGCGCCGTCGTCGCCCACGATCACCGGCCGCCGATGACCCCGGCGGGCGAGAGCCCGCGCAAATTCCTCCCGCGAATCCGGGAGGCAGATTTTCGCTGCGGCTCCCGCTGACAACACATCCTTCGCGATTCGCACGGACTCGCCGTCAAGACGGCGGGCGACCGGGTCGACGAGCACGAGCAGGCCGCCTACCGGCGCGCCCGCATGGCTCATGGTGGGCTCTGGAGCCGACACCTCGGTCCTTCCTCGGGTAGCATCTTTGTGCAAGAGGCCCTTGCGCTATTGCGCCAGGGCCTTCGTCTATTCCGGGGCACCGGTCCGACGGCTCAGCCTGCGGTGTACATCGTCGTACGCCCCCTGACCTTGGACATGCCCCATCCGGAAGAGGTGTACGCCTGTGCCCGCTCTTGTGCTGCTCGGAGCTCAGTGGGGTGACGAGGGCAAGGGAAAGGCCACCGACCTGCTCGGTGGATCCGTTGACTATGTGGTGCGCTATCAGGGTGGCAACAACGCCGGCCACACGGTCGTCGTAGGCGACCAGAAGTACGCACTGCACCTTCTCCCTTCCGGCATCCTCTCCCCCGGATGCACCCCTGTCATCGGTAACGGTGTCGTCGTGGACCCGGCCGTCCTGCTCTCCGAGCTGCGCGGCCTGAACGAGCGCGGAATCGACACCTCCAAGCTGCTCCTCAGCGGCAACGCGCACCTCATTACGCCGTACAACGTCACGCTGGACAAGGTCGGCGAGCGTTTCCTCGGCAAGCGCAAGATCGGTACGACCGGCCGCGGCATCGGTCCGACGTACGCGGACAAGATCAACCGCATCGGCATCCGCGTCCAGGACCTGTACGACGAGTCGATCCTCACCCAGAAGGTCGAAGCGGCGCTGGAGGGCAAGAACCAGCTCCTCGCGAAGCTCTACAACCGCCGCGCGATCGACCCGGCGCAGATCGTCGAGGAGATGCTCCAGTACGCGGAGCAGATCAAGCCCTACGTCGCCGACACCACCCTGATCCTCAACAACGCGCTGGACGAGGACAAGGTCGTGCTCTTCGAGGGCGGCCAGGGCACCCTGCTCGACGTCGACCACGGCACGTACCCCTTCGTCACCTCCTCGAACCCGACCGCCGGCGGCGCCTGCACCGGCACCGGCGTGGGCCCGACGAAGATCAGCCGTGTCATCGGCATCCTCAAGGCCTACACGACCCGCGTCGGTGCCGGACCGTTCCCGACCGAGCTGTTCGACAAGGACGGCGACGACCTGCGCCGCATCGGCGGCGAGCGCGGTGTGACCACCGGCCGTGACCGCCGCTGCGGCTGGTTCGACGCCCCGATCGCCCGCTACGCGACCCGCGTCAACGGCCTGACGGACTTCTTCCTCACCAAGCTGGACGTCCTCACCGGCTGGGAGGAGATCCCGGTCTGCGTCGCGTACGAGATCGACGGCAAGCGCGTCGAGGAGCTCCCGTACTCGCAGTCGGACTTCCACCACGCGAAGCCGATCTACGAAAACCTCCCGGGCTGGTCCGAGGACATCACCAAGGCCCAGACCTTCGAGGACCTCCCGAGGAACGCCCAGGCATACGTCCGGGCCCTTGAGGAGATGTCGGGCGCGCCGATCTCCGCGATCGGCGTCGGCCCCGGCCGCACCGAGACGATCCAGATCAACTCGTTCCTGTAGGAACACGGCGGCATCCGAAGGGCGGCACGCGACCGGCGTGCCGCCCTTCGGCGTTCCGGCCGGGGCCCACCCGTCTCCGGCTGTACGCGGATCCCTCGACCCGCACCCGTTGTTCAGGGGGTGGGGGCGGGGCGGGGGCGGGGGCGGGGGCTGTACGGGATCCCGGTTAGCGGGTCGGTGAGGTGGGGCGGGGGTGTGGGGGCGGGGGTGTGGGGGCGGGGCGGGGGTCGGTGGCCGGTGTCCAGTGATCCGGGATCAGAGAAGGTATGGGGGCTTCCCGTCAGTCTCATCGTCTCTCCGTGTCGGGCCGGCCCCTCAAGAGCGCTCCTGCGTCGCGTCGCTACGCGATGTCGCTGCGCTCCACTCTTGACCGACCGTCCCGCCCCGGACATACGAAGACTGTCGGGAAACCCCCAAAAGAACGG